>DAOLFO010000099.1:0-10247 GCA_035326305.1 Chitinophagaceae bacterium | reverse complement strand
GCCACTGCAGGGCTGAGGGAAAATGCAGTGTTTTCCCTGCATCTTTCGGGCGGGCAGGAAGACAGCATCTGGATAGGTTTTCGCAACAGGGGTGTGCAACTGCTGTACCAGGATAAGCTGCATACGCCGGTGGCAAGCCCTTATGGCCATGAAGGGGTGCGGGCTATCTGCAGCACACAGGACGGGCTCACCTGGCTGGGCACCAACTCATCGGGCCTGGTACAAATGAAAAGCGGCACTATACGTACCACACCACCTGCCATGGGCCTGGCAGAAAAAGTGATACTGCCCATCTACCAGCATACAAACGGGGATACCTGGGTGGGCACAGCCGGCCGTGGTATATACCGCATAGCGGCGGGCATTACCACGCTGATTGACCAGGCAGCAGGCTTATCTGCCGACCTGGTGCTGTCGGTACAGGGAGCAGGCCACCATATTTATATCGGCACTTCCAACGGGCTGGACAGGTATAACATGATTACCGGAAAAATAGATAAGCACTATACAGTAAAGGATGGCCTGCAGAGCAACTGGATTATCAGCACCCATGCTGCTGCAGATGGCAGGGTATGGGTGACCACAAGAGTGGGCGGATTGCATTATATCGGTACAGATGGTAACCTCTCCACGCTTGCGTTGCCTGCAAGCGCAGGAAGCCCGAACCTCATCAGTATTTTCGAAGATAAAAACCGGGATGTTTGGTTTGGTACAAGGGGCGCAGGCCTGATTAAAGTGGGTATGGAAGGGAGCATTATTCATTATGATGCATCACGTTTCCCTGCAGATGTGGTTTATTCTTTTTATGAAGACAGGGAAGGGGACAAGTGGATGGGAACGGACAAAGGGTTGGTTGTATCGTATGGCAATGGCTTTCGTGTGCTGAATAAATCTGCAGGTCTTTTCTTTAGTGAGGCATACCGCATATTGCGTGACCCTTCGGGCTATGTATGGCTGAGCGGCAACCTGGGCCTGCAGAAAATAGCAGAAGATGATTTGCTGAAAGCAAAAAAAAATACGGACAGCACAGCCATCAGGCTGCCGGTACGCCTGTTCAATGCTTTTGATGGCATGCCCAATGCCGAAACCAATGGCGGCTTTTATCCTGCCGGCTGGGCCATGAATGATGGTACCTTGTGGTTTCCTACGGTGAATGGTGTGGCGGTAGCCGATTACCGGATGACAGGTACGGCCACTACCCCGCTTGGCATTATCATTCAATCGTTGCGGTATGGGGATATGGAATATTTTTCAGGGGAAAAGATATCCATAGCCCCGGGAGTGATGAACTTTGAAGTCAGGTATACCAGCATTGACTTTTCCAAGGCGGATGATATTCATTATTTCTACCGGTTAAAAGGATATAATAACGAATGGATAGCTGCCGGCAACAGGCATGTTGCCTATTTTTCTTCATTGCCTCACGGGCATTATACGTTTGAAGTAAAAGCGGAGCGATATGGTGAGTGGTCACCGGTGGCCACACTTTCCTTTCACATACGCCCGCATTTTTACCAGGCATGGTGGTTTAAAATACTGATAGCGGCACTGGTGCTGGCTGCGGCGCTTGCTGTTTATTACCTGTTGCGTAAGCGGGTAGCCAGAAAACTGCGGGAGCAGCAGCGTATCAACTTAGCGCAGATTAACGGGCAGGAAAAAGAACGCCAGTTTATCAGCCATGAGCTGCATGACAGTATCAACCAGCAGTTGTCCACTGCTAAAATATATCTCAACTATTTGCGCACTAATCCCGGTAAGCGGGAAGAACTGCTGGCAAAGAGCGAGGAAGTGGTGCAGAAAGCCATCAATGAAATCCGTCAGCTCTGCAATTCATTAACACCACCCGGCCTGCAGGATATAGGCTTGCAGGAAGCACTGGAAGACCTGGTGACTTCTTATACAGTAGTGGGCAACCTGAAAATTGATTTAAAAATGGATGACAGGCTCAGTGAAATTGATGAAGGGCTACAATTTATACTGTACCGCATTACACAGGAAGCGCTCAACAATGTGGTGCGCCATTCAAAGGCCGATAGTGTAAGGCTGCATTTTGCTTCGGCCGGCAACCAGCTTCACATCACTGTGCAGGATAACGGCAAAGGATTTGATACCCGTGTGCAAAAGCCGGGAGTGGGCTTTGAAAACATACATAACAGGCTAAGCCTTTATAACGGGAAAATGGAAATAAAATCAGCGCCGGGTATGGGCTGCACCCTGCAAATGACGCTGAGTAAAGCGAAAAATCCGGGCCTTTAATAGATTATATTTTTTCTATATATAAATAATCTCCCTGTTATCACCTTTTTTTACAATCCCTGTAATAAAAAAATATTCTTTATAAGCTGTGGAGCCGCTGCTTCCGGCTTATTTACTGGCAAAGAATAATCATGCCGGCGGGGGATTATTTTTTTTATAAAGGAGCAAAAAATCTGCTCAAATGCAGCAACCATATACCGGCTGAGATGTTGTAGCAGTATAACTTTGCATTTGTACAGCATCATCATTTTCTGCGTATGAAAAAGTACATGTTACTGCTGGTATCGCTGCATGTTTTTCTTTTCCTGTCTGCCAGGCAGGCCGGTAATCACCAGCAGCATATTGTGATAAAGCAGGAAGGCAGCTTACAGGCGCCCCCTGCCGCTGTATACCTGGAAGCCCATAAATATTTTCTGCATGCCCTGCCCCGGCAAGGGAGAGTGGCAGAACATCATGAAACAGGTCATATCCTGTATGAAGGGCAAACCAAAAACAAAAAGCTCCAGGGGCAATGGCAGAGCTGGTATACAGACGGCCGTGCCTGCGATTCGGGGCTGCTGGTAAAAGGTATACCACATGGTGAATGGAAGCACTGGGATGCAGCCGGTACCCTTATAGCCATCCGCACGTATGATGCAGGAAGGTATGCCAGGGTAAAGAATGAGCTGGTAAGATATCATCCGCGCCGCACCAGCCTGCCCATTGTAGCCATGTATCACAAAAGAAGCAAAAACGAAGCGCTGGCCAGGTTAAGCTCACTGTACTCTTTTCCCGGAGGAGAAGCTAATCATGCCATACATTCTTTGCGGCAACTGGTTGTAAGCAATGTAACTCCCGGCAAACCTTATCACCCGGTATTTGAGCAAAACCTGCATCACGGGCTGTTCATGAATTTTTTCAGCAATGGTGCTGTTCAGGATTCAGGTTATTATCAGAACGGGCTGAAGGAAGGAGTGTGGACACACTATGAGCAGGCCAATGGCTATTTCCGCAAAGGCGCTTACCGGCATGGAGTCAAAGTGAGTGAATGGAAATATTACCAGCCTGACGGCAAACTGCACAGCATTTCATTCTATAATAAACAGGGAGCGCTGGTACGGGAAAAAAGATTCCGTTAATATCGGCTAATGATTAGTCAGCATTGTATCAGGTAAGCAAAACTGCATTTAGTAGTTTTGCTTACTTTTTTTATCTCAAAATTTTTGCGGTATGTACAAGGACGCTTTACCCGTGGAGATAGAGCAGGCTGTTAGTGATGCATGGAAAGCATTTTCTGTTTACAGCAGGGTATCTTTTGCAGAGCGGGCTGCTTTTATGCGTGCAGTGGCAACAGAAATAGAGGAGCTTGGCGAAGCGCTCATCACGCAGGCGCAGGTGGAAACACAACTGCCTGCTGTAAGGCTCCGTAATGAAAGGGCACGCACTGTTTTTCAACTACGCTCTTATGCCGATGCCTGCGAACAGGGCACCTGGATGGATGTACGCATTGACACGGCCAATGCTGCGCCGGCCAGGCCCGACATACGCAAGACGATGGTACCTCTTGGGCCGGTAGTGGTTTTTGGCGCTGCTAATTTTCCTTTTGCTTACTCTACGGCTGGTGGCGATACGGCATCGGCTTTTGCTGCGGGCTGCCCCGTTATTGTAAAAGCGCATCCGGCGCATGCTGCTACCAGCGAGTTGGTGGCAACTGCTATTCATAAAGCGGTTAAAAGCTGCAGCCTGCCTCCCGGGCTTTTTGTGCACCTGCATGGCGCTTCTCACGAAGTAGGCAGGGCGCTGGTGGAGCACCCGCTGGTAAAGGCCGCAGGATTTACCGGCTCACAATCCGGGGGGCGGCAATTATTTGACTGGGCAACGCAACGGAAAGAGCCCATTCCTGTTTTTGCAGAAATGAGCAGCATCAACCCGGTATTTCTGCTGCCGGGAAAAATAAAAGAGGAAGCAGCAGCAGTGGCGCAGCAGTATGCGGCATCGGTGACACTGGGCACCGGCCAGTTTTGTACCAACCCCGGCCTGCTGATAGGAATAGATAACCATGATCTGCAGGCTTTTGCTGCAGCATTAGCTACAGCTATGGTGCAGATGGCACCGGGTGATATGCTGCATGCCGGCATTTATAAAAATTATGTGGAAGCAAGAGCGAATGCGCTGGCGCAGGAAGGAGTGGAGCTGCTGGCCGTATCAGCTACGGATGCACAGCTCAACCAGGGCATTCCCACACTGGCAGCTACCACTGCTGCTCATTTTATAGCCAACCCGCTTTTGCACCAGGAAGTATTCGGGCCGTATACACTGCTGGTCAAATGCAGGGATATGGAAGAAATGCTGCAGGTGGCCGGCCAGCTTGAAGGCCAGCTCACTGCCACGCTGATGGCTACTGCTGATGATATTAAAAAATACCCCGGGCTAAAACGGGCGGCAGCGCTGCGCTGCGGCCGCCTCATTTGTAACGGAGTGCCTACCGGAGTGGAAGTATGCCCGGCTATGCAGCACGGCGGGCCTTATCCCGCCACTACCGATAGCCGCTTTACCGCAGTGGGAGCAGATGCTATCCGGCGCTTTGCCCGCCCGCTTGCGTTTCAAAACTGGGATGATGAAATGCTCCCTGATGAACTGAAAGATGAAAACCCGCTTAACCTCTGGCGTATGGTCAATAATGAACTGACGAAAGGCGCTATTGAGCGGCAGTAACCCGTAGCAGGCGGTCTTCTTTGTAATGCAGGTAAACAAACCAGCCGCTAATAAAAAAGGCCAGTATAAAATAGCTGCCAATAAGGTAGGGGGCAGCGGTGCCATAGCGGCTGATACCAAACCAGTCACCCTGGTTCATAATAATCCATATCCCTGATGCGGCACGCAGGCCCTCCCACAGCAGGGCCCATTTACTCCTGTCCATCAGCTCTGCAAAGGCATACACGCTTAAAAAAACAAAGGCGCCATAGATGTAGATAAAGCTGCCGTCCTGCCGGTTAATGAATGCGATATTTCCAAATAGATAGCTGACCAGCAGCAGCACAGATACAAGCTGTATCCAGCTCCACACCTGCAGGCCGGCGGATGTACGCGGGTTATATTTTTCAAAATGGTATACATCGGCAATCTTGTACACCGGGTATCTTTCTGCTACATCGGCGGGGCGGTAGCCGGTAGGCTTAAACCATAGCAGCAGTTTGTCTTTCCAGTTGCTGGTGCGCCAGGCATCTTTTACCATCAGCCAGAAATGCTGGAAGTTAATTTTAATAGGATTCCATGTTTGGGCCGGCCTTGTGCTGCCGTACACTGGTGGTACATGGGGCAGCTCTTCCTGGAAAGTGCCAAACCATTTGTCCCAGAGAATGAATATCTGGCCATAGTTTTTGTCAATATATTCTGCATTGATGGCGTGGTGCACGCGGTGGTGGGAAGGCGTGACAATAATTTTTTCCAGTATACCCATCTTATCAATGTGCCGGGTATGGGACCAAAACTGGGCAAACAGGGGCAGGGGCGCCACAATGGCGATAACACCGGCAGGCACACCCAGCAGCGCTGCCGGCAGCAGGAACACAACAAAGATGCGCACGATGCCGGAGATGCTCTGGCGCAGCGCACAGGCCAGGTTAAACTCTTCGCTGCTGTGGTGGATAACGTGCCCGTTCCAGAATAAATTGGTGGTATGCTGTATGCGGTGCACCCAGTAGCCGGCAAGGTCGAGCGCCAGGAATGCAATAAGGTACACGAGCCAGCCGGCCCTGATGGTGGTGACGGACAGGTGGTCAACAAGGAAGGGATAAGAAATCAGCACAAATGCCAGCCCCAGCACATCTTTCGTTACGTTGGTGATGCCTGAGCTCAGGCTGGATATCATATCCATATTACGTACCGTATCCTGTCCCTTGCGCCAGCCATACCATTTTTCAAACAGCACCAGCAGCAGAAAGGCCGGCATGGCAATCAGCAGGATTTGACCATACATTTCCATATAACAGGCAAATAGCTTTTGCCAAATTTAGAAAAATATCTTACAAAAGGGTGAGCAGGATAAAAGCAAAGAGGCTCTGGCAACGCCAGAGAGCCCCTTTGCTTACAAGTAAATGATGCTTATATCTTAATAATTTTCCTGGAGCGGATGGTGTTGATCTTTTTAATGGCCCCGTTGAGCTCTTTTTTCTTCACTTCCAGGGATTGGGTGGTAATATCTGAGTCAGGAATGCTTTTTTGCCCGGCCACGCTCATTTCCCTTTGCATTTTATCAAGGTTGCTGAGAGCAATAGCGTATACCTGCTGCAGGCTGTCAAGGGTGATGCGGGCAGCAGCATTGTTTAGCTCGGCGGTTACTGCATCCCAGTTGATCAGGTCATAAGAGGCACGGAGCTTGTTCTCCATCTTCTCCCAGTTGGTCACCTGTTCAGTTGCTTTTTGATAGGCTTCTTTTACTTCCGCTTTTTCCAGTGAGCTAAGCGCATCGGCAATTTCTTTTTCCACTGCTTTCCATTGTACATCTTCCAGCACTTTCTTTGACAATTGCACGGCTTCTTTTACCAGCAGCTCTTCTTCTTTATTCAGCTCCTGCGGTGAAAGCTCATGCCCGGTTACATAACGCAGCAAGGCCTGCTCCGGCAAAGCACTGAACGCTGCTGCCTCTTCCGGCATTGTTGCTGCTGCCTGCTGTTGTTCCTGTTTATCTGCCGGCTTACTATTAAGGGAAGCTGATGTATTGATAACGGGTTCCTTATCTATTTCAGGCTGTATGGCGGCTATGGTGGAAGGGACGGCCGTGTTGTCTGAAAAATATAACGGGCTATGCAGGCTGGCCATGCCGGGTGCATTGGCTTCTGCAGCCGGGGTGCCAATAAACAAAAGCATATTCACTGCTACCAGCAATAGCATGGAAGCCAGCACACTGCCCAGCTTATGCAGGGAAAAAGGTTTTTTCTGCTCAATGCCCAGGATGCTTTCCACCCGGTGCAGCAGCTCATTTTTCTTTCCGGCAGCAGCAGCCATGGCCAGCCGCTGGCGGGCATGTGCCGACTGCTCCAGCAGCAGCAGGGCAGCCGCATAGCTGTGCCGGTCATACTGAAACTGCACCACCATTTCATCGCAATGGCGCTCCCTTTCTTTTTCCAGCATCTGGCTGAATGCCCTTACAAAGGGATTAAAATAAAGGATAGTGCGGATGATGCGGCAGCAGAGGTTGATTAAAAAATCATAACGGCGGATATGCGCCAGCTCGTGCAGCAGTACCGCTTCTGTTTGCGCTGGTGTTAACTGGCTGACGGCTGCCACCGGCAGCAGGATGATGGGCTTGAGGTAGCCAATCGTTACCGGTGAATGTACCAGCTCCGACATCCAGACCTTTACCGGCTGCTTAATGCCCATGCGGGCAGCAATATCTTTTGCAAAGATCCGCCATTGCACGCCGGCTTTGGAGAGGCCGGTAGTGCGCAGCACCTGCACATAGCGGTAGTTGCGAATGAAGTTTGCTATAGGAAAAACCAGCAGCGCCAGGTATACCAGGGTGGCGGCCGGCAGCATATTGATCAGCCAGCTTTGCTGCACGGTATCCGGCGACAGAAAGCCGGAAAAATCATAGCCGGACCAGGAAAAGCTGTACAGCAGAGAAATGAAAGTAGCAATGAACCAGCCGAAGCCGGCAAACAGAAACAGGCTTGCCAGTGATGCTTTGAATCCCGGCCGGGCCTGGTTAAAACATAAAAATATTAGCTGGTAAAGGATCCACAACAATGCCATCTGCCACAGGCTGTTCAGTACAGCCCAACCCAATGCCTGCAGGAAGTCAGATTGGTTGAGGGTGCCCATGATGCGTTACTTGGTTTTGAGGTCATTGAGTAAGGCCTGTATTTTCTCAATTTCTTCAGGGCTGGCTTTGTGCTCGCCCAGCGCCTGTATCACCAGTTGGGTGGGTGACCCGCCAAAGAGGCTGTCAATCATTTTTCCCAGCAGGTGCTTTTGCGTTTTTTCCTTATTTACGGCCGCCTGGTATACGTGTGTGCGCATAGAGGCATCCCTTTTTACCAGCCCCTTGTCGTGCATGATCTGCATCAGCTTCAGGGTGGTGGTGTAGCCTACATCTTTTGATTTCGACATGTCTTCATGCACCTCACGTACAGTAGCCAGGCCCCTGGACCATAGTATCTGCAATATTTCCAGCTCGCTTTCGGTGGGTTTTATCGCCTTAGTAATACTCATATGAAATCATTTGCCCGACGAATATACGACCATTTTCGTACAAAATGACAATACCTGCCATCTTTAAGGTTTTTTAACATAAGGCCGCCGGCAGGAAATGATGACCAGGGATATGCAGGTGAAGGGTGCAACGCAACCACAGCCGACCGGGGCACTGCAGCCGGTACCATAAAAAATAAGCCCCGCTATAGACATAGCAGGACTTACTAATGGTTATGATTAGCTCTTAAATTATTTGTAGCTGGCCGTAGTATTATCGTTTTGTGCCAGTGTTTTATTTTCTTTTGATGCCTCTATTTTCTTTTGTGCCACTACCGGCTCTTCCGGCTGGCTGATCTGGGCCAGGCTGGGGGCTATTACTAACGAAACAATAGACATCAGCTTTATCAGGATATTCATAGACGGGCCGGATGTATCTTTAAAAGGATCGCCCACGGTATCACCGGTAACAGAGGCCTTATGAGGCTCTGATTTCTTATAGTACATTTCACCGTTGATTTCCACACCTTTCTCAAATGATTTTTTAGCATTGTCCCAGGCACCACCGGCATTGTTCTGAAACATACCCAGCAATACACCGCTGACTGTAGCGCCGGCCAGGAACCCACCCAGTGCTTCTGCACCCAGGCCGGGTGCAAAACCGATAATCAGCGGGGAAACGATGGCGAATGCGCCCGGCAGGATCATCTTTCTGATAGAAGCCTGTGTAGAGATAGCCACACACTTATCATACTCCGGCTTGCCGGTACCTTCCATAATGCCGGGAATGGTGCGAAACTGGCGGCGCACTTCTTCCACCATTGCCATAGCGGCCTCGCCTACCGCACGGATAGCCAGTGAGGAGAAAATAAATGGTATCATAGCGCCTACAAACAGGCAGGCCAGCACATTAGCTTTATAAATGTCAATACCGCTGATACCGGCCACACCTACAAAGGCGGCAAACAGGGCCAGCGCTGTCAGCGCAGCAGAAGCGATGGCAAATCCTTTACCGGTAGCAGCCGTGGTATTACCCACGGCATCCAGCACATCTGTTTTTTCCCGTACATCGGGGGGCAGCTCGCTCATTTCGGCAATACCGCCGGCATTGTCGGCAATGGGGCCAAAGGCATCAATGGCCAGTTGCATGGCAGTAGTAGCCATCATACCGGCTGCGGCTATGGCTACTCCGTACAGTCCCGCACATTCATAAGAGCCCCAGATGCCACCAGCCAGTACCAGTATAGGCAGGAAGGTGGATTCCATACCGATAGCCAGTCCGCCAATAACATTGGTGGCATGGCCGGTGGAAGATTGCTTGATGATGCTCAGCACCGGGCGCTTGCCCATGGCTGTATAGTATTCGGTGATAATGCTCATAAGGGCGCCTACGGCCAGGCCCACGGCAATAGCACCCATCACTCCATCGCGGGTAAACACACGGCCACGCAGCATCATATCCTGCGGCAGCAGCCAGTATACCAGGGCGGCAGAAGCAATGGCAGTGAGGATAATAGAGCCCCAGTTGCCCATGTTCAGCGCTTTTTGCACATTGGCGGTATTGATACCGGCGGATTCGCTGATGCGTACAAACCAGGTGCCGATGATGGAAAAAAGGATGCCCACGCCGGCAATCAGCATTGGCAGCACTACCGGGGAAAAACCGCCCAGTGTATCCGTAGCATCCAGCACCTGCGTTTGCTGCCCCAGTACGATGGTGGCAAGCACAGTGGCCACATAGGAACCAAACAGGTCGGCGCCCATGCCGGCTACATCGCCTACGTTGTCGCCTACGTTGTCGGCAATGGTGGCAGGGTTGC
>DAOLFO010000098.1:0-10351 GCA_035326305.1 Chitinophagaceae bacterium | reverse complement strand
GTCACTGTTATTTGCGGAGCGGTCGAGCCGTTTGACCATAAGATTTGGGTAAAATTGGCGGCATTGGCAAGGCTCAAAACCGTCGAGCCGCCCACGCATATCACGTTGCCGCCCACGATTTCCGGCGGCGTGCCACTACTCACCGTCACTACCACCTGTGCCGTGCCCGTACAGCCGTTTGCATCTTTTGCAGTAACGGTATAGCCGCCTGCTGCCAGGCCGGTAAAGTTGCCGGATGCTTGAAAGCTGGTGCCATTGATGTTGTAAGTAAATCCGGTACTGCCTGTAGCGCTGGCTGTGATGGTTCCGGTAGCCGGTGTAGCACAGGGAGCGGCATTGCCGGCAGTGGCCGTTACGGTGATTGTTACACCGGTACAAGCATTGGGCGCTGTAAGTGTGAAGGAGCGGGTGCCTGTACATCCATCCGCTGTTTTTGCAGTAACGGTATAGCTGCCCGCACCAAGACCGGTGAAATTACCGGACGACTGAAAGCTGCCGCCATTGATGCTGTAAGTGATACCACTGCCACCCGTAGCTGCAGCATTGATAGCGCCATCGGTGGCAGATGGGGAGGTGGGATTAGTAGTGGTGCCGTTTACTGTTACCGTTACCCCGGTACAGGGGTTGGAAGGTGTGCTTCCGCCCTTGCTGCAGGCATAAATGACACAGGCCAGTAAAATGAAGAGCGATATAACAGCGGCAGACTTTACTTTCATAAATATGATTTGTAAAATCCAATCGCAGATTCTGCAGTAAAAGTTGCCAGCAGCTCCGTTTATTTACCAAAAGGCTGATAGCTGAAGGTAAGCAGCAGGCCGGCGCTTTGCAGCCTTACATTTCCAAAGCCCACCCCGCGCAGCGGCAGGCGCACATAGGGCTCTGCCACCAGTGCCGTTTTTTTACTAAAGCGATAGCTGTAGCCACCGGAAAGCCCGGCCACTCCCAGCCAGTGGCGGTTTTCATTTTTGTGGCTGCGCACATAATAGCGGGGTTGCCCCTGTGCATTTTTATAGGAGTAGCCATACGTTTCTTTCTTCATAATGTAAGAAAAAAGCCCGGCCGATAAAAACCACTGGTGTTTCTTTACCGGAGCAAAATGATACAATACGTTCAGCGGTATTTCATACACTTTGCAGTCGGCATCAATCCGCTCCAGGTTGGTATAATAATTCCAAAACTCAGCAGGCGGATGGTAGCTGGCGGAGTCTGCGCTATATACTTTATCGCTTACATAAAAGCCGGTACGTATGGTAAAGCGTCCGGATAACTGATAACCGATGCCCAGGCCATATTGCCAGCGCAGGCGGCCGCCTTTCTGAAAACCGACATGGCTCACATCCGGCCCGGCTGATGCATAAAGGCTGATATTGCCTTTATTACTTTTTACCGGATGCGTTTGCTGCGCTGCATCTTCCTGC
This sequence comes from Chitinophagaceae bacterium, assembly GCA_035326305.1. Taxonomy (GTDB): domain Bacteria; phylum Bacteroidota; class Bacteroidia; order Chitinophagales; family Chitinophagaceae; genus DAOLFO01. The sequence continues at coordinate 8,933 of DAOLFO010000098.1, read as the reverse complement.
TGCAATGTATCCCGCTCAGCAGGCAGGGGTTGTTTTTCCGGTATGGAAAAAACAGCCGCATCTGCCGTATCCCTTCCCGTTATCAATGCTTTCGCCGGTTCATCTGCAGGTGTATTACTGTCCTGGTTTGAGAATGCTGCTGTTGCCGCTTTACTTTCATTCCTGTTCGTTTCATTATTCAGCGCAGGCGGTTGCTGTATTTTCTCCCTGGCAGCAGCGGGCTTATTTGCTTTTACTACAGGCTGCTGGTTTTTATTCCGGTACAGCAGCGGGGCTGTATTATTTTTTTGCTGATGGCCGGGCGGCGGGAATACCGGCTGGCTTACAGGGCTGCCACCTGTACCGGGAAGCGCCTGTACAAGCGGATTTGTTTTTTCCGGTGCAGCGCTGTCATATTGCTTTGCCTGAGGCGGATTGGTATTTGCCGCTCCGGGAGTAAATGTTGCTGCTTCTTTCGTACCTGCATCCTGGTTGCGTGTGCCGGATTTGCTGAGCAGCAGGTATGCTCCGCCCGGGCCCAGTAAAAGCAGGGGCAGCAACAACCAGAAAGCTCTTCTGCGCTTTTTTTCCTGCGGCAAATGTTCATCCAGCAGCAGCTCCATTTTCTCCCAGGCTTTTTCATTATAAGCCGGCAGCCGGTTCAGGTCGGTATCTTCTTGCTCAAACGACATTTTTTTTAGTTATATCATTTTGCTGAAATAATATTTTTTGCAATTGTTTTCTCGCTTTGGCCAGGTTTGACTTGGAAGTGCCCGGGGATATATCCAGTTGCCGGGCTATTTCATCATGCGAAAATCCTTCTATAACATACAGGTTGAAAACGGTACGGTAGCCCGGGGTCAGGAGCTGTACAGCAGCAGTGAGCTCGTCATAAGACAGCTTGTCTATGGCATCTTCCTGCCCGGCAGGTATGTGCAGGCAGGTATCGGGAAACTCGGTGAGCAGGTGATGTTTCTGATTTTTCCTGAAATGGTCAATGGCCGTATGCACCATTATTTTGCGAAGCCAGCCCCTGAATGAGCTAACGCTGTCGGCATAGCTGGGGCGAAAACGGTATATTTCAATAAAGACTTTTAAAAACCCGTCATTCAGTATTTCCCGGGCATCTTCCTCGGTGGCGGCATACCGGTAGCATACAGACATGGCATAGGCATAGAAAGAGCTGTACATTTTTTTCTGGCTCTCTCTTTGGTTCCGGGCACACCCCCGAATCAGCACTTCCAGTTCTTCTGCTGTCAGCAAGCGGGTTGGTTTACCTATTTATCAACGCCGGGAGAATGAAACGGGTTGCCTGGCTGCTGCTTTTTTTCTTCTAATATCCACTCTGCCTCACCATGCCGCACCAGCTCTGTGAGGGCATGCTTTATCTCCAGCTCCCCGGTGGGCAGCACCCGGTTGACCCTCGCTTCAAACACTTTATTACCTTTCCGGAACCTGGTGATTTGCCCTTTCCGGTAAAGGCGTTCATTAAAGCATTGGAAAACCGGGCCGGGGCCTTTATCAAACAGCTCTGCGAGGCGAAGGGCTATGCACCGGCAAAGTTCCCTGGCCAGCTCCTCCACTTCCCATTTGCGCCCGGTAACCTGGCGCAGGGAAACCGGGTTGGCCAGCTCCGGTGGAAAGTCCGGCTGGTTAATATTGAGCCCGGTACCTGCCACAGCCCATTTCCAGGATGACCCGCTGTTTTCAGCGCCGGCACTGCCAATAATATTTTCAATGAGGATGCCGCCTGCCTTTCTGTCCTGCCAGTAAAGGTCGTTTGGCCATTTGATAGTGATGCCGCCGGCTGTATATTTTTCCAGCAAATCAGCAGCTGCTAGGGCTATGCAGGCGCTCAGGTGAAACTGTTCATTTAGCTGTAGCGGATGAGGGTTTATTACCACGGAAAGAAGCAGGCCATCGCCTTTTGCAGCCGACCATTTTTTGCCCCGCTGCCCCTTGCCCGCCACCTGCTCCATCGCCAGTATGGCCATGCCCTCCTGTGCCATTCCTTCATGCAGCCGGTCAAGGGCATAGTTATTGGTACTGTCTACAGACTGCAGCACAATAAATGGCTGTCCGATTGGCCGGTATACCGGTGGTTGTGGCAATTAATTGCTATTTTTGGCTAAAGTAACACCTTTATCACTTCCGGCCGGCCGCAGCCTGATAAACAAGGCGATAATCCGGGTGAACTGATTAAAAACAAACCCTTAACAAAAATATTTTCATTATTGGAACAACTTGCATCATTAGCTACCCGTAAAAGAAAAAGTGCAGTACGGCTAACACAACGCTCAAAAATCATTAAAACCATCATCGCCGCTATACAGGAGAAAAAAGGAGAGCATATCGTATCGCTTGATTTGCGTAAGATAAATGAAGCAGTAGCGGACTTTTTTATCATTTGCGAAGCTGGCAACCAGCCGCAGATAAGGGCCATAGCTGAAAACGTGGAAGAGAAGGTAAAGGAAGTGTGCGGCGAAAAGCCTTACCACCACGAAGGGCTAAAAGCCCTGCAGTGGGTATTGATAGACTATGTAAATGTGGTGGTACACGTAATGCTTCCCGAAAACCGGAAATTTTACCGGCTGGAAGAAATGTGGAGCGATGCAGCAGCAGAAGAGCACGCCTCCTGACACAGCGCCCGCCCGATTATATGGCCGCAATGGCATTAAATAATATAAAATAACACGCAGTAAAGAAGGATTAAAAAAATAACATGTCGCAGGAACCATCCTATAACAAAAACGAACGAAGCAATATGCCCCCCCGCGGAAACCGCCCGAACGGGGAAGAGCCGGGCCAGCCCCGCAAATCACCCAGGTTTAATATCTACTGGATATATGCGCTCATATTTGCCGTACTGATTGGATTTAATTTTTTCAGCTCTATCTCCGGCAGCACAAAGCCGGTGGGCCAGGAGCGTTTTTTACAAATGCTGAAAGACGGTGATGTAAAAGAATACGAAGTGGTATCTAACCGTAACCTGGTAAGGGTAACGCTGAATACACAGGCGCTGAGCAAGCACCCTGACATTTTTAAAGACCGCCCCGCTCCTAAAGACGGCCCGCAACTGAGCTTTAAAATCGTATCCGGCGACTCCTTTAAGGATGATATGCGCCAGTTCTACACTGAAAACCCCGGTATTAAAGATGTGGGCAAAGTGACAACAGAAAGCGACTGGTTTGGCAAAACCATTTCGTTCCTGCTGCCTTTCCTGCTGCTGGCTGCCATCTTTATACTGATGATGCGCAAAATGGGCGCCGGGGCAGGCGGTGGCGCCGGGCCCGGTGGTATTTTTAATATTGGTAAATCGAAAGCCACGTTGTTTGATAAAGGCACTAAGGTAAATATCACTTTTGCCGATGTGGCCGGGCTGGATGAAGCCAAAGTGGAAGTAATGGAAATAGTGGATTTTCTCAAAAGTCCTAAAAAATATACAGCCCTCGGCGGCAAGATACCTAAAGGCGCCCTGCTGGTAGGCCCTCCCGGTACGGGTAAAACCCTGCTGGCAAAAGCCATGGCCGGAGAAGCGCAGGTACCTTTCTTCAGCCTGAGCGGTTCTGATTTTGTAGAAATGTTTGTAGGCGTGGGCGCCAGCCGGGTAAGAGACCTGTTTAAGCAGGCCAGGGAAAAAGCACCCTGCATCATTTTCATTGATGAAATAGATGCCATTGGCCGTGCCCGTGGCAAAAATGTGATGATGAGCAATGATGAGCGGGAAAGCACACTGAACCAGATGCTGGTGGAAATGGACGGCTTTGGTACCGATACCGGCATCATTGTGCTGGCGGCCACCAACCGGCCCGATGTGCTGGACAGCGCCCTGCTGCGCCCCGGCCGCTTTGACCGGCAAATCACTATTGATAAGCCCGATGTAAAAGGCCGGGAAGACATTTTTAAAGTGCACCTGAAGCCTATCAAGGTATCTGAATCGCTGGACGTACATAAGCTGGCGGAGCAAACTCCCGGGTTTGCCGGCGCAGATATTGCCAACGTATGTAATGAAGCGGCGCTTATAGCTGCCCGAAAAGGAAAAGATGCGGTGGATATGCAGGACTTCCAGGATGCCGTGGACCGGGTAATAGGCGGGCTGGAGAAAAAGAATAAAATCATTGCACCGCATGAGAAGCGCATCATTGCTTATCACGAAGCTGGTCATGCTATCTGCGGCTGGTACCTGGAGCATGCCTATCCGCTGCTGAAAGTAACCATAGTGCCCCGCGGCACAGCAGCACTGGGCTATGCCCAATATACCCCCAAGGAACAGTACCTGTATAACACAGACCAGTTGAATGACCAGATATGCATGACACTGGGCGGCCGTGCCAGCGAAGAAATATTTTTTGGAAAAATATCCACCGGTGCGCAAAATGACCTGCAGCAGATAACCCGTATGGCCTATGCCATGGTAACGGTGTATGGCATGAATGATAAGATAGGCAATGTCAGCTTTTATGACCCGCAGCAGGAAACCAGCTTTACCAAGCCTTACTCAGAAGAAACCTCGAAGCTGATTGATGAAGAAGTGCGCAAGCTGATTGATGATGCTTATGAAAGAACAAAAGCCCTGCTTACAGAAAAGAAAGAGCAGGTGGAAAAGCTGGCAGAGGCATTGCTGGAAAAAGAAGTGCTCTTCCAGAGCGATGTGGAAAGCCTGATAGGCAAGCGTCCCTTTGAAGAAAAGAAAACACTGGATGGTGATGAAAGTAAACCGGCTGAAACAGCACCAGGAGAAATATCGGCAGGTGTGCCCCCTTATGACAGCGATGTAACGAATAATGCGTTGCCATAACGGATTTAAAAGTTCAACAGGTTTAATAGGTTCAATAGGTTCTTACGGGTTACAACCTGTTGAACTTCTGGAACCTCTGGAACCTTTGAACCCCTTTAAACTTTTCTTTTCATGAGCGTTTCCACATCAAAAGAAAATATTTTAAAAAAAATCAGGAAGGCGTTGAGTCAGTCAACGCCTCTTCCTTTTCCTAAAAGCGAAGGCAGTGAGCCGGTATTTTATCCGGCGCAGGAGGAGATGGAGGTACAGTTTGCTGAAGAGTTTACCCGGCTGCAGGGGCGCTTTATATTTTGCATCAACCGGCAGGAGCTGGCCTTTCAGCTTGGCAGCCTGGTACGGAAGATGGACTGGCAAAAAATATACTGCCTGGAAGATAGGCTGCTGGAGCAATGTGGTGTTCAGTTAGATGAGCGCCTTATCCAATCGGGACTGGCGGATTGCGATGCAGCTATTACCGGGTGCGAATGCCTGGTGGCCCGCACCGGCTCTGTTGTGATGAGTGCGGCCCAGCTTAGCGGCAGAACAACCAGCGTATATGCTCCCATCCATATTTGTATCGCCTTTACCAAACAGATGGTATACGATGTAAAGGATGCGCTGCAGGTAATGAAAAACAGGTATGGTCAAAAGCTGCCCTCGCTGATTACCTTCGCCACCGGGCCCAGCCGCACTGCTGATATTGAAAAGACGCTGGTGGTGGGTGTGCACGGACCCAAAGAAGTATATGTTTTTCTTGTTGAATCATAATTTTTATTTACTGCCTGATTGCTTCAGTCATTAAACCGTTTGTCCATGCATGCCACACCCCAATTGCCCCTTTTTGTATACGGATCGCTGCGGAGCGGTTTTCCCAATACAGCTTATGAGTATATCAGCCGGTATTTTCAGTTAGTGAGCCCCGGAGAAATAAAGGGAGCGCTGTATGATATGGGGGAATACCCTGTTGCTATTCCCGCAAGTGATGATGGCACCATAAAAGGAGAGTTGTACCAGGTTAAAGACCCGGATGAGTTTTACTGGGCGCTGGGGCAGCTTGATGATTATGAAGGGGTATCGCCGGAGCCCGGAGAAACGGCCCTCTACCGGCGTGACCAGGCGGAAGTATTGCTGCCAAGCGGAGAAAGAGCTATGGCATGGGTGTACTGGTACAATGGCAATGTGGCGGGCAAGCCCAGGGTGCCATCCGGCGATATACTGCAATACCTGCGTGATAAAAAATAAGTAAATTTGGTCATGGTTAAAAACAGAACCTTCCGGATAGTGTTGCGAAAGGAGGATGAAGGCACCTATACTGCTTTTGTACCTTCGCTGCCCGGCTGTGTAACATGGGGAAACACAATAGAGCATGCCCTGGAAATGGTAAAAGACGCCATAGAAGGGTACATAGCAGTGCTGGATGAGGAAGGGGAGCCGATACCGGATGATAATGAAACTTTCGAATACTCACTCCATCTTACTGCCTGAACCTTCGTATCAACATTTATACTTAGCGCTGCCGAATGAACTATTCACCAAAAAAAATCATTGATCTTTTAGAAAAGAAGGGATATAAATTGAGAAGGGTTACCGGCAGTCATCACATTTATTTTCATTCTGAGCTAAAAAAACAGTGGTAATGCCTGTGCATGCAAACAGAGATATCCCTAAAGGTACTTTTCTGAGCATTTTGCGCCAGGCAGGATTATCCAAAGAAGACCTGGAATAAAAACATGGATTTACCCCCCGGCAAAAAAATATATTTCCTTTCCGATTTTCATCTCGGGGCGCCCAACCATGCTGCCAGCCTGGAAAGGGAAAAGCTGATTGTGCAGTTCCTGGATGAGATAAAACAGGATGCCGCTGAAATATTTCTTGTTGGCGATATGTTTGATTTCTGGTATGAATACCGGCAGGTGGTACCCAAGGGCTTTGTACGGCTGCTCGGCAAGCTGGCGGAGCTGAGCGATGCCGGTATCCCGCTTCATTTTTTTGTGGGCAACCATGATATGTGGATGCGGGATTATTTTCAAAAGGAGCTGGATATGCCCGTGTACTATGCCCCCAAAGAATTTGAGCGGAACGGAAAGAAATTTTTAATTGGCCATGGAGACGGGCTGGGCCCCGGCGACCATGGCTATAAAAGGCTGAAAAAAATATTTCGCAACCCGGTATGCAAATGGCTGTTTGGCATACTGCCGCCGGTAGCGGGTATGGGCCTGGCTAACTATCTCAGCCGCCGCAGCCGGGCACAAACCGGAACCACTGAAGAAGAATTTTTTGGAGAGGACAAAGAATGGCTGATCATTTACTGCAAAGAAGAGCTGCAAAAGCGCCCGGTAGATTATTTTATTTTCGGCCACCGGCATTTACCTATCGATTTCAGGCTGAATGAGACCAGCCGCTATATTAACCTGGGCGACTGGATAACATTTTATACCTATGCTTCGTTTGATGGCAGGGATGTGTCGCTGCGCTCCTATACCGGCAATGACCATAAAATTGTACGTAATTAGTATGCGGTTTGTATGGACAATATGTATATGCCTGCTTTTTGAAGCGGCTGCCGCACAGGCAGACAGCAACTTCCGCCACATACGTACGGTGCAGGGAGATATACAGGCCTTTACCATTGACAACCTGGATAATGTGTACCTGCTCAGCAGCTCCAACCAGGTAAAAAAGCTGGATGCCAACGGCGACTCTGTGGCAGTATTTAATAACGTACGGAAATTTGGCCAGGCCACGCTGATTGATGTATCCAACCCCCTGAAAGTGCTGCTGTATTACCGTGACTTTGCTACCATTGTGGTGCTGGATCGTTTTTTTAATATCCGCAATACGATTGATCTGCGCAAAAGCAATATACTGCAGGTGAGGGCTATCGGCCAATCGTACGATAACAAAATATGGGTATACGACGAAGTGGAGAATAAGCTGAAAAAAATAGATGAGGATGGCAGGCTGCTGCAGGAGACACCGGACTTCCGGCAGTTGTTTGACCGGGCGCCGGCGCCGCAAAAAATATTCGACCAGGATCAGTTTGTATACCTGTACGATTCTTTGCAGGCGGTATTTGTATTTGATTATTTTGGCACACTAAAAAATAAAATCCTGATCAGCGGCTGGCAAAACTTTAAGGTGGCCGGGAAATACATCTACGGTTCGTCCGGCAATATGCTTCACCGGTATGATATCCGCAGCTTCCGGGTAGATGAGTGGGCCTTGCCGGAAACCCTGCGCCAGAGCCGGGCTTTCAATTTTTCTTCCGCACGCCTCTATGCCCTGAAAGCAGACGGGCTGGAGATTTATTCGCTGAAATAACAAGCAATAAAATTTAGCCGGTAAAACAGCTTCGCTCCTGCGGATTTTTCAAATACTGCCCTGATTCAATATTTTCGCACTACAATTTCTGCAAATGAATGAATGGCTGGATAAGATTTGGCTGGATAATACCGTACGCAGCTACCTGATTGTAGCAGGGGTGGTATTGCTGATGCTGCTGCTGAAGCGGTATGTAGCGCACTTTGTGGCAGGGCTGATTTACCAGCTGGGCAAAGGGCTCTGGAAAGATGTGGACAAAAATGCATTTTCCAGTCTTGTTGCAAAACCGCTGGGGTTTTTCCTGCTGGTACTGGTCACGATAGCTTCGCTCGACAAGCTTAATTTTCCTGTGCTGCTGAATGTGGAGTTATATAAGGTTTCAGCTAAAACATTCCTGCATACCATCGGCACGCTGCTCGTTATCATCAGCTTTATCCGGCTGTTGCTGAAGATTATTGATTTTGTTGCGCTCATTCTGCACATCAGGGCAGAGCGCACCCGCGACACCACCGATGATCAACTGGTTGTTTTCTTTAAAGATTTTTTCAAGGTCATCATTTTTGTGATTGGCGTGCTGATGACGCTCAAGTTTGCCTTCGGCTTCAATATCGGCAACCTGCTCACCGGGCTCAGCATCGTTGGCGCCGCCATAGCCCTGGCCCTGCGGGAAAGCCTGGAAAACCTGATTGCCTCTTTCATCATTTTCTTTGACAAGCCTTTTACCATGGGCGATGTGGTAAAGGTGCACAGCTTTACCGGCACCGTAGAAAAAATAGGACTGCGCAGCACCCGTATCCGTACTGATCAAAAAACATTTATCACTGTCCCCAACAAGCAAATGGTGGACAGCATACTG
>DAOLFO010000097.1:7924-10355 GCA_035326305.1 Chitinophagaceae bacterium | reverse complement strand
GGCGCTACGGTGAGGCAGATTACTTCTATCATTTGCGGGACTTTAAGTACCATATGCTTCATCAATTGCTCACAGCAATCCACCCGGAGTGGCTGGAGCAGTATGATTATTTTTATTTCCTGGATGATGATATTGAGATCGAAACGAAAGATATCAATGAGATGTTTTTGCTGAGCAGGGCTACGAAATCTGCTATCAGCCAGGCTGCTTTATCTAAAGATTCCTTTTGCAGCTGGCCTATGTTTAAGCAAAAGAAGAATGTTTTTTGCCGTTTTGTAGGGCAAATAGAGGTGATGGCCCCTTTATTTGAGCGGGAGGCACTGAAGAAATGCCTGCCCTCTTTTGTCGGCAACAGATCGAGCTGGGGCGTGGATTCTGTATGGCCCAAAATATTAGGTTATCCGGAAGACAGGCTGGTGGTTTTTGACCAGGTGGTAATGAAGCATACCTTACCTGTGGGGGGAGGGGAACTTTATCAAAAAATAGGCGTGGACCCGCATGATGAATGGAAGGCCATCACAGAGGCCTATGGTGCCAAAAAGCAGAATTACCGGGAATACGGCCGGCTTGCGTTTGTACATAAAAAAAGTCATTATCTCCTTTATCTCAGGATAAAAGCAGGAGAATTGGGGGGTAAAATAAAGCGGAGGTGGCGGGATTATGACCTGGCTTCAAGGATAAGGAGCAGATGGAGCAAATTGTTTCGCCTGCCTAAGCAAAATGTACAAAAGTAATATATCAACAAATTTTTAACATTATTATTTTTTATAATATATAAATGCCTTTTATAAGGCGATTGAAATATGTTAAATATCCACAATTCATTCACAATTCCGGCTATGGTATTTTTAGCATTGGGAAATGTACACAGTCACTGTATTCGTACCTGTATGTAATACTATGCGGCTTTCACTAAATACCGGTTTTTAATTAGGGCAGAATTACACTTGTACCTCCTTCTTTACGCTGTATTTTCGTATCAGTTCCGGGCTGATTGGGTGCCTGCTTTTGCAGTTTCTTTATAATTTATAAATTGATTCCGGGCACCCGTCACCGAATTTTATGTTTTGGTATAAATTTTGATATAATGCTGGGGCTTTACAGGAGGGTTTATTTGAAGGAGTAATGGTATAATTTGTGACGACCGAAAAATCAAAACTTAACCGTCGTCGTGGGCATAATCCTGAATAAACCATCAGTTAGTTTTTGGCAACTGATATCCGGAATGAATTTAGTAATCCAATATCTCTACCCTTATGAGAACTGTTAGTCGTCTGATTAGTGCTATCACTTTGCTCTGTTTCTTGTGCTTTTTTTCTCAGCTGGTAAATGCCAGGCAAACTTTTGGCGGTCATGAAAGGATTTTTGTAGCAGCTAACGAAAGCTGGACAAATGAAAAATTCCCTGCCCTGCTTAAGCTTCCGGCTGATTATTCCTCCACTACTACCAAGTATCCCTTATTAATCTTTTTGCACGGTACAGGTGAGTCCGGCAGCACGCAGGGAACACAGCTTGACCGTATTTACAACAGCGGCCATGCAGGCGGGCCAGCCTACTTTATCAATCAGGGAACTTTTCCCCAGAGCTTTAAGGATCCGGTAACCGGCGCCGATTTCAAATTTATTGTTTTGTCGCCCCAGGCTCCCGGTTGGTCTACAGCAAGTAACCAGCTAAAATTTATTATTAATGATGTAGTGTCAAAATACCGGGTTGACCCGGATAGGATCTACCTGACAGGGTTAAGCGCCGGAGGGCAGGGTATCATGGACTACGCATCAAAAAACGGAACGACACCGGTTTATAAAGCTGCGGCCCTGGTACCCATGAGTGCAGCATTTGCTGCCAGCAAGAGCATGATGCAGATAGTGGTGTCGGATAGTATCCGCGCCTGGGGATTTGGCTCTCCCGCTGATTCCCATGGAGCAACCACAGAACAGAATATGGGATTTATGAACAGTATTGTGCCCGGTATTGCAAGGTTTACCAGTTATGCAGGCGGGCATTGCTGCTGGAACAATTATTATAATCCCGGCTACAAGGAAATGATCAATGGTAAAAGCCTGAATATTTATGAGTGGCTGTTAATGCATAGCAGGACACAGGTTGCCGTTACTGCTAATGCAGGTCAAAACCAGTCGCTCACATTGCCGGCATCTTCTCTCACACTTTCTGGTTCAGGGTGGGTTCTGAATGGAGGAATAACTTACCAGTGGTCTTTAATTTCGGGGCCGGCAGGGGCAACCCTCCAGCCTTCAAATGCTGCGACTACTGTGGTTACCGGGTTGACGGCAGGTACTTATGTTTTTCAGCTGACTGTTACCAACGATGCCGGCAGCCAGGCAAACTCAACAGTTCAGGTAGTCGTTAGCCCTGCAGCCAATGCGGCACCTGTAGCTGCTGCGGGTTCAGACCAGAGCATCCAGCTGCCTGT
>DAOLFO010000097.1:6286-7824 GCA_035326305.1 Chitinophagaceae bacterium | reverse complement strand
TAGCGGGAGTGTATGAATTTGAGCTGACGGTAACAGATGATGCAGGAGCTGTATCCAGGGATAATGTTAAGATTGTTGTTAACCCCGAATCCAATAATTGTAATGGCGTGAGAAGGGTACTGTACCATCATTCCTGGGGAGGAACTTTTAATGGTAATACTTATACCTATAATGCCGGAGATACATTAGTGATCAGGGCTGATGACGGATGGGGAGCACTGGGCCTGAGCCTTGAAAACTTCCACGGTACTAAAAGCTGCCCTATTGTGATAATCAATGAGGGTGGTCAAACAGCTCTGGGAGCTATTTTACTCCGGAATTGTACATATATAAAGCTCACCGGCTCCGGCAGTGCTGATTTTTATGGATTTTATTCAAACGGGGCCTTTAGTGCAATAGATATTGATGGCAAGTCGTCAAATATAGAGGTAGAGCGCTGGAAAGTGACCAATGCGGGCTATATATGCCGTGTAAAACAGGATCCTTCCTGTGATAATTCACTTAATTATCCCAACTGGAGGATGGATAACATATCTGTTCATGATATGTGGGCGAAAGGTATTTATCAGGATGGAATGTATTTTGGAAATACCGCACCGACAACAGGAAGGGAAATTACATGTAACGGGCTTAAGGTAAGTCCGATACCTATGAGATTGTCTAATATCTCTATTTATAATAACTACATTGATAGCGTGGGTCGCACCGGTATACAATTGTCAGGTTGTGATAGCGGTTATAATGAGATTTACAATAACCATGTCAGGAGGACCGGATTTGAATTGAACCAGGCGCAGGGTTCCGGAATTATTATTGGAGGTATGGCGCATGCTTATGTACATGATAATGTGGTGAGGGAGACATTTCAGTTTGGTATCCTGGCTATGGGTGCTGGTTTTTCAAGAGTGGAAAACAATGATGTGGATTCCAGCGGCATTTTAAACGGAACGATCAACCCTGGTTACAGGATATCAATCGCCTGCAATGCTGTAAAAACCTTTCCTTTGGACAGCTCTATGATCTGGATAAGAAACAACCTCGTGGGGAATGGTGATGCTATAAATATTTCTGCAGGAAGTGCAGTACCTACCTGGGTGCGAAATGGAAATATTATTTGCGGAAATAAAAAGCAAAACGGGGCAGAGGCATATATTCAGGTAGGCAGCAATTCCGGCTTTTTTTATAATAATGATTGCAGCGCTTCTAATAAGTCTCCGGTGGCTAAGGCTGGTACTGCTCAAACCATCATATTGCCAGCCAGCAGCGTGACACTGAATGGCAGCGGCTCATATGATCCTGATGGTAGTGTGGTCACGTATAACTGGGCACGTATCAGCGGGCCTAATACTCCGGCTATCCAGGCGGCTGCATCAGCTATTACATCAGTTACAGGCCTGGTACAGGGTGTATATGTGTTCCGCCTTACCGTGACAGATGACAAGGGTGCTACAGGTACTGCACAGGTGACCATTACTGTCAGTACTGCAGCAGCAGCCAACCAGGCTCCTGTGGCAAATGCAGGTAATAACCAGGTGATT
>DAOLFO010000097.1:0-6186 GCA_035326305.1 Chitinophagaceae bacterium | reverse complement strand
ATGTGTTCCGGCTGACAGTAACGGATAATAAAGGGGCCACCGGATCAGCACAGGTAACAGTTACTGTGAGTACTACAGCCCCGGCTAATCAACCGCCTGCGGTAAGTGCTGGTGCAGATACAACAATTGTATTTCCGGAAAGCTCTTTAGTGCTGACTGGCACTGCAGCAGATGCCGATGGCAGCATTGCCGGTTATAGCTGGGTATTACTTTCGTCACCATCATCAGCCGGCGTAAATATTGCTACTGGCAGCCAGGCTGCAACAGTTGTGTCGGGCCTGACTATAGCCGGGGAATATGTGTTTGAGCTAACAGCTACGGACAATAAGGGAGCTACAGCAAAAGCATCTGTGAAGGTGACGGTAAGGCAGCCTCAGCTTTCTGAATCATCCCTGTCGCTTTATCCAAACCCGGCAACAAGTGTTATCCGGTTAGATATAAAAGCTGCTACAAAAAGCAGTAATACTATTATCAGGATATTTGATTCGCAGGGAAAGATCGTATACCAGGAACAATTTTTGCGAACAGTGCATGAAATGGTAAGGGAGATCGATATCTCAAACCTTATGAGCGGAGTATATTTTGTTCACCTGGAGGTAGACATGAATAACGGCAAGACCATCAAATTTATCAAACAGTAAAAGCAAGCAATAAAGGATATAGGATAAAATGAAGGAGCAGGCTTATTTACGGCCTGCTCCTTCATTTTTACAATCATTAAAGATTTTTTAGAAAGCTGTAAAAGAAACGGGCTATCCAAAACGGAGTTTTGACGGAGGAACGGAAGTCCCGGCAAGCCATTATATGACGAATGGCCTGCAAGTAAGCCTTTCGCCTGTTTTTCTTTGTATCGCCAAAAATTTTTAGCTGATCACTTATGAATGTATTAATTACCCGGTACTCGATCAGGCGCCTTTGTTTGGCCGAAAGCCTGATGCAGGATACTGGCAGCTCATGTGCCCATTTCTGTCTGAAGAGGGAGAGGTTTTCCACCCAGCTATCATTCAGCCTGCCTGCCGAAGTATGATGTATCAGGATATCGTTGATGCTTAACAGCTTGTAGCCGGCTTTGAATACCTGTAATGTTGTGTCGATATCATAAAAATGAAAGCCTTTATAGGTTTCGTCATCAAAGCGGATATGCTCAAATAAGGTACGCCGTATACAAAACCACACGCCATCGAGCGCCACTACTTCACGATTGTTAAGAACAGGACAGCTATAATTTTGCAGCGATGCCGGTTTGCCGGCGCTTTCAGATTGCAGCAGGTACAAATAACCGATGCCTGTGGACCACCAGCCACCGGGGCTAACAGGTAAATAGGGAGTACCTGCAATGCCTGCAGCTCCTATGCCAGCATTGTTAAAATGGCTTATTAACAGCTTGCCCCAATCTGGTGTATGATAAATGATATCGTCGTGCATGAACAGAAGCAGTGGGTATGTGCTCCTGCGTACTCCTTCATTATATGCCTGAAAAATATTAAGCCGGCCGGCTGAATTATCAATCACTATCAGCTCGTAGCTGGCGCCAATTGTCTGGCGGATGTTTTCTTTTAAAACATCAGGTATGTCTGCCTGCCTGGCGCAAATAATAAGGGAAAGCATACCTGTGGATTAAGATGAAGCCGCAGGTAAAGGATCGCGGTATCCGAATATGTTAATAGCCATGTCAAAGGCTTCGCAAATTAATCCCCTTTCGACAAACGGTTTTGAGCGGGTGGAAGATTCTTTGATATAATAATGAAAGCCATTGTCACGAAGTATCAGCAGAAGCTCATGCAGTGTTTGAGGATCTTTGTAATGTCCATGATATTCAAAGAATATCCTGTTTACCTTTTTTAACACATCGCGGCAATCTGTAAGCACCTGGTATTCGGCCCCCTCAATATCTATTTTCAAAAAGCTGGTATCATCAGATATGAAATCCCTTAATCGTACAGCCTCTATTCTTTTTGGCGGCTGGTTGCTATATGCATCGCCTATGCGGCCTCCCATGCCGGCATCAGTGAAAAACTCCAGCACTTCCTCTTTGTTCCATACGGCCTTTTTGATCAGCTGTACGTTTTTCAGGTCATAGGCAGCTACGTTCTTTTTCAATACGGGATATATAGCATCATCCGGCTCAAATGCGATTATCTGATGATCCGGATAATTGATGGCAAAAAACAATACGCTTAGCCCCATATTAGCCCCGCAGTCAAGAATTGTTTTCCCCTTGCCATCATCAGGGAAGCGGTATATTTCGTGCTCAAATATTTCTTTATAGCTATCCAGGAAACTAAGGTTGTCGTGAAAGGTGAATTTCTTTCCGAAAAGCGTAACCTGGCCTTCTGTATGGCGGGGCAGCTTCCTGATACGGCTTTTTTCCCTGCCCAGCCGGGTAAAAAAACGCTGCTTTACTTTGGCGGTATAATAAGCGAATGAACTCATGGTGATAATTAAAGGCTTAAGGTTACAATATTATGACCATTGGTATTTTCCCAGTACTACTCCATAATCGTAATTGCCATGCTTCATCATATTGGAAGCCTGGTCTATCACACTAAAATCGCAGGTGTCTTCTATGTGCTGCACTTTCATTACATGCGGTATGTTGAGAAAGGTTTCAATGGAGTAATTTCCCCGTGTTAGCTGCCAGGGTTCAATTTTAAGCAGCATTTTCTTTTCCACCTTGTTTGCCTCACATGAGAAGACCCGCCTTTTTTTTGAGTCAAGCACCGTAAGGAAAAGATCGCAGCGAAAGTCAGGATCATTAATGCCAAATTCAAAAGAAAGGAAGATGGGCTGATCTATATAAAAGCTGTTGCACGGGTCACCATTCTCATTTACCACCGATACCTTTTTAAAGTACATGGCCTTTCCGTTATCACCGGTATACTCATAGTTGTTCTTTTTGCCGGCATTAATATTAAGGTATGATGTAATAACATCGTTTACATTTCCGTTTTGCACTACAGCGCCTTTGTCCATCATCAGCGCTTTGGTACACAGCTTGGATACCGCATTCATATCATGACTTACAAAGAGGATTGTCCGGCCTTCATCGTGCATCACGCCTCCCATTTTGCCCA
This sequence comes from Chitinophagaceae bacterium, assembly GCA_035326305.1. Classification (GTDB taxonomy): domain Bacteria; phylum Bacteroidota; class Bacteroidia; order Chitinophagales; family Chitinophagaceae; genus DAOLFO01. Next base: position 3,112 of record DAOLFO010000097.1, on the reverse strand, counting down.
GGCATTTTCGCTGAAATTCGGCATCCCCCACAGCCAGTACCTCATCCACTATCAGTATTTCGCATTCCAGGTGTGCCGCTACTGCAAAAGCAAGGCGGACATACATTCCGCTGCTATACCGTTTTACGGGAGTATCTATATAGCGCTCCACAGCGGCAAAGTCAACGATCTCATCAAATTTCCTGGCTATTTCTTTTTTCTTCATGCCAAGTATAGCACCGTTGAGAAAAATGTTTTCTCTTCCGGTCAGCTCGGGATTGAATCCGGTACCCACTTCCAGCAGCGATGCCACACGGCCGTTAAGGTAGATCTTACCGGCAGTGGGGGAGGTGACACGGGAAAGTATTTTAAGTAAAGTGGATTTTCCTGCCCCGTTTCTCCCAATGATACCCACTGCTGAGCCCTGCTCTATCTCAAAGTTTACGTCCGACAGGCTGTATACAATTGAGCCGCCCTTTTTTGTCCTGTCATTGCTTTCACCAATTTTGAGGAAGGGATCTTCTTTTCCCCTTATGCGGGCCCACCAGCGTTCCAGGTCGCGGGAGATAGTGCCTGTGCCAATTTCTCCAAGATTGTAAACTTTGGAAAGGTGCTCTACTTTTATGGCTAAATTTTTTGTGTTCATTGGGTCAGACTGTGTCTATAAAGTTTTTTTCTGTTTTATTAAAGATCAGGATGCCGGCGGTCATCAGGCTGATGATCACTGCTGCCGAGTAGCCTAAATGGCCCCAGTCAAAATACCCCTGGCCCAGTATGCCCAGGCGAAGCCCTTCAAAGATGGGGCTTAGGGGGTTGAGCCCGATCAGCTTCCTGATCATTTCGTTTTGCGGGTAATTTAAGGAATAAATGACCGGGGTGGCATACATAAAGAGCTGGATGCCGAAGCTGATAAGAAATATAAGGTCCCTGTATTTGGTCGTCAGTGCTGATATGATCATACCGGTACCCAGGCTGAAGAGTGCCATCAGCAGCACAAAGACAGGAAACAAAAGAATATAAATATTGAACTGGTAGTTGTATCCTTTAAAAAAAATATAGAACAGGAGCATGAGAATGAGCAGCAGCAACTGTACGCCAAACCTGACAAGACTGGAAATGACAATGCTGAATGGAAGGATAAGCCGGGGAAAATAAACTTTGCCAAAGACAGTGGCGTTATCCTTAAAGACGGTGGAGGTTTTATTGAGGCATTCTGCAAAATAATTCCAGGCAATGATACCCACCATGTAAAACAGGGGAGCCGGAACGGGATCGGTTTTGATGCCTGCTATATTGTTGAAAATCAGAACAAACATGACCATAGTCAGCAGTGGCTGAATAAAAAACCAGAAAGGCCCGAGGATAGTTTGCTTGTAAAAGGCAATATAATCTCTCTTGACTAAGAGCAGTAAAAGGTCACGGTATTCCCATAATTCTTTGAACCTGAAGTTCAATATTTTATGGCGGGGCTCAATGATGAGGCTCCAGTGTTGCTTGGTTCCGGCGTCAGGCATATTTGCGCTTACTTTTTTCCTTTAAATATTATATAGCAGGGATATGATCGTATAATTACTATCAAAAAGATTTTTCGTTAGGAGGGCACTAAAATAATACTTATAAAATTTTATTACATACTTTTGGACAAATTCTTCATTTTCTCTTTTTGAGATAAGTTCAATTCCCTGAAGACCCGCGTTAACCTGCTTCCGTTACTTCGCAGGATTTCCTATTTCCTTTAAAGCCAGTAACCCGTATTGTTTTATTCATTAAAAACATTTGCTATGAAGCAATTTTTACGTGTATTTATTATGGCTGTGGCTTTAGTATGGGGGTGGCATGCTGCTGCCCAGAATATAGCCCTGGGAAAAAATGTAACAGCATCGTCTGTAGAACACCCGGTCAATACGCCGGCACACCAGGTAAACGATAATAATACTGCCACTACCCGGTGGGCAAGTGCCCCTGGCAATGATGATGAATGGATAACGATTGACCTTGCCTGGCAGTACGATATTACACAGGTAGTGCTGCGCTGGGAAACTGCAATGGCGCTGGATTATAATATTGAAGTGTCTAATGATGGTACCACATGGACTTTAGCAGAGGCTGTAACTGGTAATACCAACCCTGTCAATACTATCCCCTTAACAAATGCCAATAACTATCGTTATATACGCATGCAGGGACTGCAGCGCAGTGATCCGGGCTGGGGGTATTCCTTATGGGAATTTGAAGTGGAAGGCACGCCTGTAGGCGGCGCTATTGGTAGTAATGTGGCTTACAGTGGTGACCCTCTTAATCTTAAGCCTGCTGTGGCATCATCCTCCCTTTTCACCAATGCATCCAGCGCTTTTGACGGGCAGGGTAATGCAAGTACGGTCGATTATCTTGGCGGAGGAACTGGCACCCTTTGGGCCAGCGATCCGGGATATGCCGGTGATCCGGAGCAATGGATATATGTAGATTTGGGAGCCCGGTATAATCTTCACCAGGTTGTTTTATACTGGTATAGTGATCCTGGAGCTGACTTTGAGATACAGACTACTAACGATCCTTTGGGAACCTGGACCACTGTAGCTTCAATAACAGACAACAGGGCATATGTTAATACCTTTAATGTAACCGGTAATAAGGCGCAATATGTTAGATTGTATACTACAGCTCATAACATAACAGGCGGGCAATTCCAGTTATTTGAATTTGAGGTGTATGGTATAGAGGAGGTGCTTCCTGCAGTGCTGACCAATTTATCCGCCGTTAAGCTGGGCCAAAGCCAGGTAAAAATTGGCTGGACCACCGCCCAGGAGCTGAATACACAAACATTTGTTGTAGAGCGCTCCGCTAATGGCACTTCCTGGCAGCAGGTAGCCGCTCTGCCAGCAGCCGGCAACAGCAATACGCCGCTGAACTATAGTGTAACGGATACCGACCCGGTAAAAGGTAATAACTATTACCGCCTGAAAACAATTGACATTGACGGTCATTTTGAATATTCTGCCACCCGCAGGGTGGATTTCCGTTCTGCTATCACATTTACCCTTTACCCCAACCCCGCTGCAGACGAGCTGCTGATAACGACTGATAAAGTAAACGGCCTAAACAGGGCCTCTCTGCAGGTGCTGAATAATATGAG
>DAOLFO010000446.1:0-2101 GCA_035326305.1 Chitinophagaceae bacterium | reverse complement strand
GCTCCGCCTTTACCGGCCTGAATATTGGCGGCTGGGCCATTGCCGCCCTGTCGCAGATAGTAGGCATGTTTGGCGTAGCCAATATCATGTTTGTATCAGTACGGGAGAGAACGGGGCAGATTGGCCTGAAAAAAGCTATTGGTGCCAAAAGCCATATCATACTCACTGAGTTCCTGCTCGAATCAGCTTTCCTCTGCCTTGTAGGTGGCCTTATAGGGCTGCTGTTGGTTTTTTTACTTACAAAAATATTGTCAGGGGCGCTCAACTTCCCTGTATTCATCTCTACGGGCAATATGCTGCTCGCAATTATTATCTGCATCATCACCGGCATACTGGCTGGCTTTATCCCTGCAGCACAGGCAGCCCGCATGGATCCGGTAGTGGCTATACGCAGCAAGTAGAAGATACAGAAAAGCTATGCATACCACAGCAAATAATACCCGCATCCGTGCCATCTGCAAAGATGATAACCCTGTTATCGCCCGCATTATCCGTCAAACTTTAGAAGAGTTTAATGCCAACCACCCGGGTACGGTATATTATGACGCATCCACCGATCACCTGTATGAATTGTTCAGCCATCCCGGCGCTGCCTATTTTATTGCAGAAAGGGAAAACCATATACTTGGAGGCGGTGGCATCTTCCCCACAGCAGGGTTGCCGGCCGATACCTGCGAACTGGTAAAGATGTACCTGCTGCCCGAAGCAAGGGGCACCGGCCTGGGCAAGCAGCTCATTACCCTGTGCATGCACAAAGCAAAAGAGCTCGGCTATAAAAACATTTATCTCGAAACGCTGCCGGAACTGAAGCAGGCGCTAGGCATTTATTCCCGCTTCGGGTTTCGCTATCTCGATCAGCCTATGGGCAACAGCGGCCACACCGGCTGCCCGCTGTGGATGATCCGCGAACTATAAAAATATAAAAGCCGGAAAGGGATAAGCTTTCCGGCTCCTGCACTATAAACCTGAATACAATTAATAACTGCTGTTGCCCCGCAGCCGGTCTACCTGTCTTTTGTGCAGGTATACCTGGAAGCCGATATTGAATGCGAAGCCCCCGCTGCCATCAAAACCTTTCAACTTGCTGTGCTGGTAGCCCATCAGGCCATCCAGCGACACCTGTTCATTCAGAAAAATGGCAGCACCGCCGCCAAGAAAATAGCTGAGGCCATTTTCGGTAGTGGAAGTTATTGCAGTTTGATTGCGGCTGCTGGTAAAGTTGAGCGACCCGTGCATCACCGGGCGCACATTGGCCTGTGTAAAATAATAACGTACAAACGGCCCGATGCCAAAATCTGTTCTTTTATTTTCCCCGAATTTTGAATAATCCAGCAGCAGGTTAGCCCCCACAGCAAGGTTATTAATGATAAAAGCCCCGGCATTGGGTGAAAGGCCGATTTGCGTATTATTCTTTGAGGTATTGAGCCGGAAGTAGCCACCCACCATCCAGTCACCTTTTTCAGTCTGAGCATTTATGGAGGGAGCAGTAAAAGCGGCTATGCTTAAAAGCAGCAGGATTTTTTTCATACTGTCAGTTTTAATAAAAAATATGATATGCAATATAAGATAAAGCAGGGCGAAAAAAAACTAACCGGCTGCAAGGGGCTGCACCTCATACACCGGGCTAAATAAGTATACCTTTCCCGTTTTTATTTCTATACATTTAAACCGCTTCCGCATTTTCTCCATTTTTTGAAATACCCGTCCATCGCCGGTACGAAACAGCGTGCCTTCCGGCAGTTCCTCTACCAGCGGCAGGATGGCCGCTTTTTTATCATAGCGGCGCAATACCCGCATCAGCCCTTCTTCTGCACAGGAGCTGGCGGCAGGGTTTTTTAATGAGCTGACGATTTCCTGCTGTATATCCGGCGGAAAAAGCTGCTGCTCCAGGAACTGCTTCAGCAATCCGGCATATACCTGTTTCCACTCTACTCCGTGTGATGCGATGCGGTTGCCATACTGCTCAAAAGCCAGCAGGTGTGCCAGCTCATGCAGCAATGTGACCAGGAAGGCATACGGATTAAGATTACCATTTACGCTAATGCGGTGGTTGTCCCTGCCTGTACGGTGGCGGTAATCACCCAGTATAGTTTTGCGCTCG
>DAOLFO010000096.1:1330-10393 GCA_035326305.1 Chitinophagaceae bacterium | reverse complement strand
GATGCCTCCTGCGTCGGCATGACAAGCGACTAAAAGCTGGAAGCGACGGCTAACGGTCATCGACCAACCGCCGTGAATCGTCAATCATGAATCGCTGCGCCATACATCAGGTCGCCTGCTGTGCATGCCCGATTTTATACCGGTCAATAAAGCAGTGGGGCACAAAGCGGCGGGGCTGATGCTTTGCCAGCTCCTGTTTTTGCCGGATAGCATGCCGGAAATATTGCGGAGTGCAGCCATTTTGCCGGCTGAAAAGCATGCTGAAAGAAGTGGCGCTTTCAAAGCCAATGCTGCTGCATACATCGGCAATGCTGATATTTTCCTGCGCCAGCAATTCTTTTGCAGTGTTCAGCCGTATGCAGGTGAGGTACTGGTGCGGCGTTTTTTTATATATGCGGGAAAACAGGCGGTGAAAATGGAACCGGGATAAGCAGGCCTGCCGGGCTATCTGGTCCAGATCAATGGGCTGATGATAATGCTCATCAATAAAAACCTTGGCAGCGGCTATGCGGCGGTATATATCGGTGGTCAGCTTCATTCGTGACTAAAGTTAGCGGATAAATTGGGAGAAGGGAAAGGCTCAGAAGTTTAAAGTTTCAGGTTTAACGTTCCCGGTTGTTTCGCTGGTGCTGGTTATTTCAGTACCGGCTCCCCGTTTTTAAACACCTGCTTCAGCATAAAATCACCGGAGAAAATAACCAGGTCGGCTTTGCTTTCTGCTTCCAGTTTTCCATAAGAAGAAAGCTGCATGAGCCTTGCAGGATAGGTGCTGGCCATCCGTACAGCTTCTTCTAACGGGATGTTTACTTTACTGGCACAATTGGCCACCGCCTGCAGCAGCGTCAGCGAAGAGCCGGAAAGGGTGCCATCAGGCAATGTATACCTGTCCGCCTGCTTTACATGCTGGTAAATGCCGGTAGTGGCTTTGTCCACAGCATCGGTTATTAAGAAAAGCCGGTCGCCCATCAGCCGCTTGCTGACAGCAATCATGTTATAATCCACATGCACACCATCGGCAATGATGCTGGCATATACATCACCTGAATTGTAAATAGCCGCCACCAGCCCCGGCTCACGGTGATGCAGCGGGGGCATGGCATTAAATAAATGGGTGCTTGTTGTTACATACCGCTGAAAAGCTTTCATGCCCTGCGCATAAGTGGCATTGCTGTGCCCGGAAGACAGCACTACTCCATAGTCAGTCAATAGCTGTAATATATCATCGGAAAAAAGCTCTGGTGCTATTGTCATCATTTTGATAAGGCCCTCTCCTTTTTTCAGCAGGGCTTCTATTTCCTTCCGGTCCGGTTTGCGAATCAGCGCTTCGGGGTGGGCGCCTCTTTTAGCCGCATTCAGATAAGGCCCTTCAAAATGTATTCCCGGCAGGGCAGGGTGCGGATTGCTTTTTACAATGTCAATTGCTTTTTCAAACACTTCCAGCGTATTGGTAGCCAGGGTAAGCAGGAAGGAAGTGGTGCCGCTGTGCAGTATGGCATCAGCCATTTCCTTTAATGCAGCAGCGCTGAGTTTTTCTGAAAAAAGATGGCCGCCACCGCCATATATCTGCAGGTCAATAAAGCCGGGAGCAATATAACAGCCGTCACAATCTATCACTTGTGCTGCAGCAGGTATTTCATTGTTACCTGTGAGTGAAAGTATTTTATCTCCTTTTGTCAGTAAAACCTTACCGGATACTTCTCCTGTACCGGTAAGGATTACAGCATTGGTAAGTGCGTACATCATTATCTAAACTCCTGCAATTCTTTTTTTGTATTCTGCCAGGGCGCCTTCCAGCCTTTCTTTTGCCGTAGTGTCGCCGGGTACATTGTGCGACGGGTGAATAAATAATTTCACTCCCCTGTCTGCCAGTATTTCGGCTACCGTGGTCACGGTCATCCACACGCAAGTTACAAAAGCCATAGTAGAGACGGGGCCTACTTTGTCCTGGTGATTTTTGAGGGGAACGGCCGCATCACCAATCGGGGCGCAACTGTCCACTACAATATCAGCAATATCAAAAATGGTCTTGCCCGAAGAGTGCCGGGTCTGCTTGCCTTTTGCTTCTGCAGCGGAGCCAAACACCACCACTTTCATTCCTTTCTTCTTTGACTCAAGCGCAATGTCAATATTTACATTGTTAATGCCGGAATGAGAGAAAAGCCACATGGTATCCCGCTGGTCAAAATTGTATCCCTTCATTATTTCCACACCATAGCCTTCCACCCGCTCCAGGAATACAAACTGGTGCACGCCCATTTCGCCGGTAATACGGGTAAAAAAACTCAGGGGCAGCTCTATCATGGGATGAAAGCCCACAAAACCTCCTATACGCGGGTACATCTCCTCTACCGGGATAGTGGCGTGCCCGCAGCCGAATGTATGCACCCAGCGGCCGCATTCAATAGAGTCGGCCATTAGCTTTGCCGCTTCGCGGATATTATCCATCTGCGTGGTTTCTATTTTTGTCATTACTTCTCTTACAGACGTAAGCCATTGTGTTGCGAGCATACTCTTATTTTTTATGGTTTGATTGTTTAATTAATAAAATGAACAGGATAGCCATGCAGGCTATTTCGATATAAGCTACAGTAGTAAGGTGCGCCACGCCATATTTTTTTACCACGATGCCCATCAGGTAGTTGATAAGCATATTGCCGACAAGCGCAATGCTGAAGACGAGGCTGAAAGCAGTACCGGACAGTTTGGAAAATCTTTCTCCCACAAAACCGAGCATGACAGGAAACCCTTCTGCCAGCCCGGCCCCGGACAGGAATAAGCCCGCTGTTACCCAAAATGCATTTGTACCGGCCTGCATTAATACAATGCCGGCGGCAAGCAGTAAGAGACAGGTCCAGAGCATTTTTGTACGGGCAACATTTCTCAGCACACTTCCTGAAAGCATGCGCATCAGCACCATGCCTGCAATATGTACCGATAGTGCAAAGAGCGCTTCTTTTTCCGGGACACCGCTTTGTTCGGTGAGATAAGTGGTTGTCCAGTTGTTGATGATAGCTTCAAGACTGCTCTGAAAGAAAAGAAAAAACGCAGCAATGAACAGCACATTGTTTAACAGGGATGACCAGTTAGCCAGTAAGCCTGCTTCCGGTTGCTTGGGTGCCGGAAAGCGGATAAAGTAAAAGGTTATCGCTACTATGAGCGTAAACCCGCCTACCAGCGCCAGTATATGCAGCGGTGCCATATAATGCGTAAGCAGGCCAAGCAGCAGGGGCATGCCCAGCGCCCCCAGCCCGAAGAATACACCGAGTATGCTAAGGTTAGCGCTTTTGTTGGTCGTGCTGATATCGGCCACCAGCGCATTAGTGGCGCCGTTGATGATGCCGCCGCATACACCCACCACGTATACGCATATTTTTAACAGGAAAAGTGAAGGTGAAAGAGCAATGCCCTCAAAGCCGGCAAACAGGCCAATGCAGGCCAGTGCCAGCAGGAGCTGGTAGCCATAGCGGTCGCAAACCGGGCCAAATAAAAAAGAGCCGGTAAGAATGCCCAATGGTAATATGGAAAATAAGGTGCCGGCAGCCACACCATCTAATGCAAACTTCTCCTTAAGCGGAGCTGCCACGCTGCCGAGGGTGATAAAGCAAATGCCAAACAGCAGCATACCCATGCATGCTGCTATAAATACACTTCGTTTGTTATACTTATTCATCTTTTATTAGTCGAGGCTTTGCAGGGCAAGCAGTCCTGCTCCGTACAGTCCGGCTGCTTTTCCTAATGCGGAAGCTTCTATGCTTACCTGCTGCATGCTGACCGGCTGCGCCCATTTTTTTGTTTCGTCTGCAATGGCTGGTATAAAACGTATGGCAGGGCCAAATACGCCGCCGCCAAAAATGATTTTTTGCGGGTTAAAAATGCTGATAAGGTTAGCCGCTGCTTTTCCCCATAGTACAATGCTTTGCGCCAGCACCTTCCTGGCCAGTGCATCATTGTTTTCATAAGCGGCAAATACATCATGAGCTGTGAGTGTATCAGGACTTTTTTCTCTTAATACTCCTGTGTAGGTATTTTCTGTGGCTAACAATTCCCCTGCCGTCCTTGCTATGCCTTCACCGGATGCAAATGCTTCCAGGTTGCTGCTCCCGTGTACCGGGCCTTCTGCTGTCAGCCAGCCTACCGCTCCGGCTATATCATTGGCGCCTTTCAGTATACGCCCTTCACTTAATATGCCGGCCCCTATACCTGTACCAATGGCGAGGTAAATAGCATCGGTGCAGCCTTTAGCAGCCCCCTGCCATTGCTCACCCATGATGTAGCAACTCCGGTCGCTTTCGATATAGAGTGGCCGCCTGCCGGTGACAGCTTTAATTTTATTGTATAGTGGATAATTATCCCATCCGGGAATGTTTGGTGCCCATACCGTTTTTTCACTCCGGCGATAAATACCGGGCACGCAAATGCCAACGCCTGCTACCGGGATATTGAGCGAAGCTGTTTCTTCCAGCAAACCAGCTATGGCATTGCATACGGTATCGCCTGCATCTGTTTCTTTGTTTAATAAAATTTCTTTTTGCAGCAGCAATTCCGCCTGTGCGGTGACAACCGCCAGCGCTAATTTAGTTCCGCCCAGGTCTGCAGCTATTACAGGCATTTTATTTACTGTTTGCTTCTTTCATGGCTAATAAATAAATCAGCGAGGCAGTACCATCCATCGTAGGTTCATTGGTGCTGTAGTCGCCATAGTCATCATGGTATACCGCCAGGTCGCTTTGAAAGGCGGCATAGTCGTCCGGCTTGGTAAGGCTGATGCCAATTAAGTTTTTGAAAATGCTGGTATACACCGGCCCGTCCACCAGCCCGCCATCAATTGGATATTTTTTTATCCGGGTAAAAGCGGAATGTGGGTCCACCGGCGTATCGCCATGTGCCGGCAGGCCATACACCATGCTGGTGCCCCAGGGATTGCAGCCAAACAGCCAGTCAAAGTTGGCCTGCTGCAATTCATCATATTGTTTACTTCCGGTAAGCTGCGCATACCAGTAGCACTGGATGGCAAAGGAGGCGGTGAGATTATTGCTGCACCAGATAAAGGGGATGCCCCTGAAAAAAGCATTTTGCTTTGCACGGCCCCATACCGCTTCAATACCCTGCTGGTAATAGCCGGTTATCTGCTTTTGCTGTTCGCCTTTTAATTGCTTGCCCAGTTCATAATGGCCAATGTTTACAAAAGGGTACCACTGGTAGTGATTGGCCGTATCATTTTTCATCCACGGGGTGACGGGCTCCTGTGCGGCATAAGCCAGGGCTTTGGTTAAATAGCCAGTGCCTTTTTTTGCAGGCGGCTGTACACCATTTTCCAGCCAGGCAACAGCGGCATAAGCCAGCTCCATATCATCCACCCAGTTGTCTTCTGCATAGATGTAGGGCGATTTCACCGAAGCGGTTTGTGTTACACCCGGGTTTTTTTCAGCAAAGGCTTTTGCTGAAAACACTTTTTTGTACAGCGTATTGCTGAAGTCTTTTTGCAAAGGGGCAAAAATTTGAGAGCCGAGGGCAAATGCGCTGGCAAACTTCGCTGCGGTAGACGAAGTGCCGGTAGTATTGTTCAGGAACTTACCCCTTTGCTGTGGTTTTCCATCAATGAAATATACAGGGCGCTGGTGCCCGCGTCCGTACTGGCTGTCGAGGGCAGGCATGCGCATACCGATATGATCGCGGTCGTCGGCTATCTGGTTAAACAGCCATTCATTTTTCGGGTGCATCTTTAACAGCCAATCCAATCCCCATTTCGCTTCGTCCAGCACATCGGCCATGCCGTTTTTACCGTCCAGCCCGTTGGCCTGTTTTTCATCGGTAAAAACTTTTTGGAAATCACGATAGGCCGCCAGCAAATGCCAGACTGCATTAGCTGATGTGGTGCTGTACTGTAAATAATCACTGGCATCGTGCCAGCCTCCTGCCACATCTATAAACGTGCTGTCCGGTATGCCGGCCTCTTTTCCATACAGCACATAGCCATCCTGTGTGTGGCAACTGTCTTTTAAATAAGGATTGAACAAAGTGCGCTGCTGGCGCATATAGCGGAGACAAAAATCAGCGGCGCCTTTGTATACATCTTTCCCGATTTCAAATTCAGGAGAGCGGGTATTGCCGCTTTGCAAATAGTATCGCCCGGGGGTTTTAAAGGCGGAGAAATTCAGCCGGTAGGTATGTGAAAAGGGACCGTATTTGCCATAGGCTTTCCCATTTTTCCCGGTAAAAACTGCCTTGCCGTTTTTTGCATTAATCAGCTTCCAGGTTGCCGAGCCAATATCTGCTTTGCCCGCCCATACAGCTACCTTGATGCCCCGGGGCGTATAGCCAAGCTGGTTAATTCTTATCCAGGCGTTTTCTTCTTTTTTATTATGAGAAAATGAGAAGAATGCCACGAGGATACTGCTCCCAAGCAATAATAAAACCAGTTTCCGGGTAAGCGGGTATTTCTTTTTCATATGCGTTTTTATGCTGATTTTATTTCTCTAAAATATAAAAATTGCAAGAAACAGCAAAAAAGAATATTTTAGTGGAGAGGGCAAGCCAGTCCGTCAAAAGCGCTTTAGCAGATTACCGGCTATGCGTTAACTTCAATCACCTAAAACTTATCCAACCGTGCTGCAACAGGAAAGACACAATATTATTCTGAAAGAAATCAATCTTCATGGCAAAGTGACCACTACCGGGCTTTGCAGGCTGCTGAAAGTATCGCTGGACACCATACGGCGTGACCTGACCGAACTGGAAAACCAGGGCAGCATTGTAAAGGTGCATGGTGGCGCTGTTTCAAAAACATTTCATATCCCTTTTCAGCAGCCCCGCGTATATGCGCAGGAAGAGAAAAAAAGAATTGCTGAAAAAGCGGTGTCCTTACTGAAAGATGATATGGTGGCGCTGCTGGGAGGAGGCACTATCATGCTGGAGCTGGCGAGGCTGATACCGCGGGAATTTAAAGGTACTCTTTTTACAGTAAGCCCGCTGGTGGCGCTGGAGGCAGCGGAAAATTCCCGGTCGCAGGTAATATTATTAGGCGGCAGGCTGTCGGCAGAGTCGTATATCTGTACAGGAGCGGCTGTCATCAGCCAGTTGCAGCAGATAAGGGCGGATTTTTGTTTCCTGGGGTCAAACGGCACCAGCCTGAAGGGAGGCATTACGGAAGATGACTGGGAAGTGGCGCAGATAAAAAAGACGATGATGCAGGCCGCTGATAAAACGGTGATGATGAGCATTTCTGAAAAGATAGAGGTGGTGCAGAAAATGAAGGTTTGCAATTTGCAGGCGATAGACTGCCTGGTGACAGAGCTGAACCCCGGCGATAAGCGGCTGGCCCGCTATTCCAAAGTAATAAAGAAGCTGCTTTGATTAACCTGCGCGGTATTTCCTGTTTATTTAACAGGTCGTACTCTTAAAAGGCAATCCCGCTTCCATAAGCCCTTTGCGGAAAAAAATAATAACCGCAATGTGTGCAAAGTTGCCGCAAAGAGGAGCCCAGAGGAATTGCCCGGGCATTGATCACACCTGGCAGCACATATATCATTTATTAACTTGTTGTGCCATTCATTTTAATATGCTGCCTGTATTATTTGAACCATACAAGGTATAAAAGGCATACAGGCACCCTCATATACCTTGTATGTCTTGTATGGTTAATATACATTCCATAACACCAGGTTATTTATTAATTTCTGGCGGCATAGCCGTTATTTTGCGGTATGATGCAATGGCAACAGTTATTCAGCAGCCGCAGGAGCGGCAGTCCCCGTAAAACCACCGCTTCTTCCCCGCAGGTGCGCACTTCTTTTGTACGGGATTATGACCGGCTTATCTTTTCTTCGGCATTCCGGCGTTTGCAGAATAAAACACAGGTTTTTCCCCTGCCCGGCGCCGTGTTTGTACACAACCGGCTTACGCATAGCCTGGAGGTGTCAAGCGTGGGCAGAAGCCTGGGTAAAGTGGTGGGCGATAGTATTGCTGATAAATACCCGGATGCCGGAGAGGAATTCAAAGAGTTTTATAAATATGAGCTGCCTTCTGTGATAGCGGCGGGTTGCCTGGCTCATGATATCGGAAATCCTCCCTTTGGCCACAGCGGGGAGGATGCCATCCGGATTTTTTTCAGGGAGCTGACAGGCGATGCGCAGAGCAGGTTTGCCGGTGAGCTGACACTGCAGCAGCAGCGGGACCTGCAATATTTTGAAGGCAACGCCAATGCTTTTCGCACCCTCACACATTCCTTTAATGAAGAGCGGGAAGGAGGCTTTCAGCTTACCTATGCCACGCTGGCCAGCATTATCAAATATCCCTGCGATTCCGAGGCCGGCTTCAGCCCGGAGCGGCCAAAAAAGCTGGTGACAAAAAAATCAGGCTTTTTTTCTACCGAGGTGGAAACATACCAGAGCATAGCAGAGGAACTGCAAATACCGCGGCTGTCTGCAGACAAGCTGGTATATGCCCGGCATCCTTTTGTATACCTGGTGGAAGCGGCGGATGATATCTGCTACCGCATCATTGATTTTGAAGATGCGCACCGGCTGGGTATTATTTCCATAGCAGAAATAGCCAGCCAGTTCCTGTCATTTTTTGACGGTGAAGAAGGATACGAAGCGAGAGAAAAAGTGGAAGCCACTTTTAACAGCATACGGGATGATAATAAACGCATACAGTTTTTGCGGGCACGCATCATCAACCTGCTGGCACATAAGCTGGCCGGTATTTTTATGCAGCAGGAAGAGGCATTGCTCAGCGGCACGCTCAACCAGTCACTGATTGACCTGTTGCCGGAGCCGCAATCAACAATCATCAGGGATATCGACGATTATTCCTACAACCATATTTACAATCACCGCAGCGTGGTAGAGATAGAGCTGGCGGGGTATACCGTTATCGGTTACCTGCTCAAAGAGTTTGTATATGCAGTATTGAATCCCGGCAGCGCCAGGTCGCGGAAGCTGCTGCAACTGGTACCTGCGCAGTTTAGTGTGGCGGCAGGCAGCGGCTTATTTCAAAACCTGCAGGGTATTACCGATTATATTGCAGGCATGACTGACCTGTATGCGCTGGAGCTGTATCATA
>DAOLFO010000096.1:0-1230 GCA_035326305.1 Chitinophagaceae bacterium | reverse complement strand
GTATGCGCTGGAGCTGTATCATAAGATGACGGGCAACAGCTTTTCGGTAATGGGGTTGTGAAAATCCATATCAATAGCCGCTGGTGCTCCGGTATTGCTTGTTTAAAACTCTTGTGATAGCTGGTCGCAAAAGATTGATGGTTTTGTGAATGATAATTTTGAAATGTTCTGAAGATTGTGCATGACAGGCTTATGATGTAGCTCTTATTGAAAATATGAGCCTTACTGATATTCTAATCATTCGCCTCATTTCTTTATGGCATCAAAATTTTATAGCTGCTAAGCTGTTGCGGGACAGTACACCATGTTAAATAAAGCGGTTTTCTGTGCAATTATTAGAAAAGCTGGTATTAATAGCCTACCTTCGCCGCGTGAGCACAAGTTCTTCATCATCTGGTCTGGATCAGTTTTAATTTTTACGCTTCCCTGGTAATTATTTTCCTCCTCTTTACTCTTGCTGTAGTCCTTCTGTCACTTTTTTAACATAATTAATTATTGTAGTATGAACATGTATGTATCTAACCTGGGCTTTCATGTGCAGGAAGAGGAGCTAAGAAAACTTTTTGAAGCTTTTGGTGAAGTTGTTTCTGCCAAGATTATCACAAACCGCGACACCGGTCAGAGCCGTGGCTTTGGTTTTGTAGAGATGAAATCTGCAGACGAAGCTAATAAAGCAATGGCTTCTCTTAATAATAAAGAATTGGAAGGGCGGCCCATATCAGTTAGCGTAGCCAGAGAAAGAGAAGCCCGTACCCCGCGCAACCGTTGGTGACCGGCTATATGGGGTTAGGGATAAAAATCTTTACCGCCTGCTAATAGGGCTCCATATCAATGAAAATTAGCTGTTATACTTCTTATTTTTACAAAAAATAGGGGTGACTTTTGTTAAGCAGGATATGGGCTTTATTCATTACCGGTGGAATAAAGAAGAGAAATATGCCAGCGTTGTCTTTTGCGGAGAGCTTTCCCGCCGGATATTTGATCGCTTCAATGGCAACAGGTGCTATTCCTGATCAATTGCTGCGCAAGTGTAGTGGAGCGGTTTAGCCTGAAAGTAGCCTGTGAGCTGGAAAGTAAGATAGCGCACCAGTTGTCACCGGGTTCAAAGAGCGGGTGATTGGTGTGGAACCGGATGGTACAAACAATCAAAGTCAGCAGTTAGAAACACGAAAATCAAAATATTAACTAAATAAAAGTATTGATTGAAGCCTATGGCAAAATCGAGAGAAA
>DAOLFO010000095.1:0-10467 GCA_035326305.1 Chitinophagaceae bacterium | reverse complement strand
GGCAAGCGCTTTATCAATACTGGCCAGCGCATCCTGGTTTTTGCCCAGCTTTTTGTACGCATACCCAAGCTCCTGCCAGGCTTCTGCATAATCTTTGTTGATGGCCACCGCTTTTTGCAGGCGGTCAATGGCTTTATCAAATTGCTCCAGATCATTGTAGCACCAGCCGGCCCTGTAGAAGGCAGCAGCATAACTGGCATCCAGGTTGGCCGCATTGTCAAAAGCTACAGCGGCTTCCCTGTAGTTTTCGTTGTCTTTGTGGCTCAGGCCTGCATTAAACCACTCTTTGGCCGTGCTTTGTGCTGTAGCTGCTGCTATGCAAAAAAATGTGATAACTGCGAGGGTTACTTTTTTTACTGATGATAACATGGTGCTATAAATTGATACTAAATCTATTAATTGCCCGGCGCCGCTGCAATACCCTGCAACGGGTATTTTAAGGTGTCAGCAGTCCCTGTTTTTGCTATGTTTGTAATGTACAACCATTACACTATCAATATGAACCCGGATACAAAAGCGTACAATGCCGCCCGGTCAGAAACAGACCAGGAGATCTGCGACCTGCTGGCATCCACTATTGACAATTGCCTGCCGGAAGCAGAAAACAAGATCTGGCACGGGCATCCCGTATGGTTTATTGAGGGCAACCCGGTAGCCGGCTACAGCAAGCTGAAAGACTGCATCCGCCTGCTGTTTTGGAGCGGGCAAACATTTGATGAGGAAAAGCTGGCAAAGGAAGGAAAGTTTAAAGCGGCTGAAATACGGTATACTGCTGCCAGCCAGGTAGCGGGTAAGGATTTGAAACGCTGGCTTAAAAAAGCACGGGATATCCAGTGGGACTATAAAAACATAGTAAAGCGGAAAGGTCGCCTGGAAAGATTAAAGTAGAAAGGTGCGAAAATAATGAAGCCGCAGATTCGGTACATTTAAAATAAAAAGGAACAAGTATGAAAAGCAATAAGAAAAAGCTGGCTCCTGCAGAGCAGGGAGCGCTGCTGAGAATACTAAAGGCACGTTTTGAAAAAAATAAAAGCCGTCATAAAGGTATTGACTGGGAGAAGGTGCAGGCCAGGCTGGAAGCAAATGCAGGCAGGCTATGGTCGCTGCAGGAAATGGAAGCCACCGGGGGCGAGCCCGATGTGGTAGGATATGATAAAAAAACAGGGGAATACATTTTTATGGATTGCGCTGCAGAAAGCCCGAAAGGACGCCGCAGCGTATGCTACGATCCCGGCGCATTAGCTTCCCGGAAAGAGCATAAGCCAAAACATAGCGCTATTGGTATGGCGGAAGAAATGGGTATTGAAATATTGTCGGAAGAAGAATACCGTTCATTGCAGGAGTTGGGAAAGCTGGACACCAAAACTTCAAGCTGGATAAAAACACCTGCTGATATACGTGAAAATGGAGGGGCTATTTTCGGCGACTGGCGTTACGGGCATGTATTTATTTATCATAATGGCGCTGAATCTTACTATGCGGCCCGCGGGTTTCGCGGCTCACTGCGGGTATGACTTATCTTCTTTAATAGCAGGCGCATTGCCGCTGCATATTCTTTGTATCTGTAGCTATTGTTTTCTTAACCGTTAAGATCCGGAAAGTCTTTTGCAGGGAGGAAGTAAACAGCCCGTGTATCTCCGAATAAAAAGAGGGTATAACCGGTTGTTTTGATATACCCTCTTTGTGGCTGGTGGTTTTTTTCGGCCGGATGCTGTTACCGGGTAATGGCGGATTTACTGTCCCCGTCGTGGAATACCCGCATATGGCCATTTGTCAGCAGGATATTTCCCCTGTTGCTGTCATCTACCACTACTATCGCTCTTTTGAGCTTTTTAATATTATTGCTCCCGTCTAAGGTGCCGGAGTAGATAACGGCAACGACTACTGAGTTGCTGCCAACCGTAACGGTGCTTCTGCCATATACGGTAAAGTTGTTGCCCGATCCGGAAATGACGGCTCCGTTGCTTTCTTCCTTTTCGGGTGAGGCGCCGCCATAGCCGGTAGAGGAAAACTTAATACTGTTATTACTTTCTTCCTGCTCATAAAATTTAATGGAGTAGTGTACAAACTGTGTGTTGGATGGCGGATCGCCGGGTACATTTGATTGCAGCAGCAGGTTAGGTGTCATGGATATGGTGCCTTCTACATTAGGTGCCTTATCGCCTTCATAAATGTCCATGCCCATGCTGGCCAGTTGGCTGCGAAAATCTTTGGAAACTATTTTACTGATCCTGCTTTCGAGCCCGCCGGGGCCGTCAGCATCTTTTTTGCAGGAATAAAAGAATAAAGGCGTTGCTGCAATGCAAAGCAGCAGGATTGTTTTTCTCATGTTAATCGTTTAAGGGTTAATGTGTGTTTGGGGCAGCTTACCGTGCTGCCTGCTTTAGAATCGTTGCAGGGAGAAAAAGGTCACCAGTAGTTTTGTTTTCCCGGTGCTAATAAATTGTGAAGAATGAAATATCGCCGGTTTTTTGAAACAAATAAATAAGCCGGTGCAAGGAGCTGCAGAAAATATTTCATAGTACACATGCCTTGTACCGAAGTGCAGAAAAAGTACCGGGCCGGGATAAAAAAAACCTGCAGCGCTGGCTGCAGGTTTGAGCTATCTATATAATATAATGTTTACGAACCTTTCGTGGTCTCTGTTTTAGTAGCAGTTGCTGCCCTGGCTGTTGTTGCAGCAGCATTTTTTTCCTTTTTACCGCTGCCCAGGTCGAGCAGGATGGGAGCCGCCACAAACACAGATGAGTAAATACCGGTGATAACACCGATCAGCATCGCAAAGGCAAAGCCTCTTGTTACTTCCCCGCCCAGCAGGAACAGGATCAGGATGGTCAGGAATACCGTAAGCGAAGTCATAATGGTACGGCTCAGTGTTTCATTGATCGCCCGGTTGATAGTGCTGGCCAGCGGGGCAGTGGGATAGAGCCTGCGGTCTTCACGGATACGGTCAAAGATGATCACCGTATCGTTCATGGAGAAACCGATTACCGTCAGTATCGCCGCAATGAAATGCTGGTCAATTTCCAGCGGGAAAGGCACAATGTTTTTGGCAAAGGAGAACACGATCAGCGTTACCATCACATCATGGAAAAGGGCGATGATAGTGCCCAGCGAATACCTCCAGTCGCGGAAGCGGATGAAGATATAGAGCATGATCACAAACAGGGCGAAGACAGTGGCCTTGATAGCGCCTTTCTTCAGGTCGTCTGAGATGGTGGGCAGCACTTTGGAAGATGCCACTTTACCAAGCTGGCCGTCGCCGCTGGCAAATTCTGCATACGACATATTTTCCGGCAGGTATTTTTTCAGCCCTTCGTACAGTTGTACCTGCACCAGCGAATCCACTTCTGTACGGGTATCCCGTATCAGGTAGGGAGTGGTGATGTTTAAGGTGCTGTTGTTGTTTACCGTCTTTATCTGCGGTGTTTCTCCTTCAAAAGCAGTGGCCAGCTCCTCACGGATATTTTCAATATTACCCGCTACGGATTTATTAAAACGTACGGTATAGCTACGGCCGCCGTCAAATTCCACACCATAGTCAAACCCGTTAAAGAAAGACGCAATACCCAGCCCCAGCACGATAAAGGAAATGATATAAGCCGTTTTGCGGAACTCCACAAATTTGTAAGCGGCGTGTTTGAAAATGCGGCGTGATACGGTAGTGAAATACTTCAGGTTTACTTTACGCCTGATAAAGATATCCGTTATCCAGCGGCTCACCAGGATACCGCAGAAAAGAGACAGGAGAAGACCTAATATCTGCGTAGTGGCAAATCCTTTTACCGGGCCAAGGCCAAAGTAAAACAGGATAATAGCTGTAAGCAGGGTAGTGATGTGGCCGTCCAGCACCGGTGGTAAAGAGCGGTGATAGCCGTCATTCACAGCGGTTATATATGATTTTCCCCTGGTCAGTTCTTCCTTGATCCGTTCAAAGATGATTACGTTAGTGTCTACCGCCATACCAATGGTCAGCACCAGGCCGGCAATGCCGGGAGCAGTGAGCGTAGCGCCAAGGGCGGTGAGCACTCCAATGGTAAAGAGCAGGTTCAGTATAAGGGCGATATTGGCCACCCAGCCGCTGGAGTTATAGTACAGCAGCATCAGGATAAAGATGACGATAAAGGAAAGGCCGAATGAAAGCAGGCCACCTTTGATCGCTTCTGCACCCAGTGTGGGGCCTACCGTTTGTTCCTGTACGATTTTAGCAGGTGCGGATACACGGCCGATTTTCAGGTTATTGGCAAGGTCCTGTGCCTCCTGTACCGTAAAGCCGCCGGAAATTTGTGAAGTACCTCCTTCAATAGCACCATTTACAAATGGAGCGGAGTAAACAATATTGTCGAGTACGATGGCAATAGGCTTATCTACGTTTTCGCCAGTCATTTTCGCCCAGTCTTTAGCGCCACGGCTTGTCATGTCCATGCGCACTTCAGGGCGGCCATTCTGATCGTAGTCCATTGAAGCCCTTGCTACGGCATCCCCTTCTATTTTCGCCTGTGCCCGTCCAAAAGTTTTGATGGCATATAACGCAACGAAGTCAGCTTTTTTATTTCCTTTTCTTTCCGGCATACCATACATCCATGACAGTTGGGCAGGGAAGGCAGCACGTACAGCAGGCGATTCCAGGTAGCTTCTTACCAGCGCTGTATCATTGATGGCTACGAATCCTATCTCAGCAGGCCAGCGTGGCCGGCCATTTTCACCCTGGTATTGCTGTGCGTTAAACTGTATATAGCCGTAAAGATGTTTTTTTAGTTCTGCTTCTTCATTAGTCAGCTCCGCAGTTTTGTTACTGGTGTCTTCACCACCCAGTTGAGACAGGGAAGGCTGCCCGTTAGCAGTATCAGCTTTAGCTGTTGCATTGCTGTCCTGTTTGGCAGTAGTTGTGTCTGCAGTTTTACCGCCCATCATAGAGAAGAAAACCTCATCTGCACGATTGATGCTGTTGCCTATCTCACCAAAATTGTACAGTTCCCAGAACTGCAGGTTGGCAGACGACTGCAGCATACGGCGTACCCTTTCTTTATCCTGTATACCGGGAAGTTCTACAGTGATAATGCCTTTATCCCGGTCAGGGTTGATGCTGGGCTGGGCCACACCAAACTGGTCAATACGGGTTTCAAGGATGCGGAAAGTATTGTCAAATGCGGTCTTGCCCAAATTGCTTAACACACTTGCCACCTGTCCGTCACTTGAGTTTACAGTGATATCGCTGTTGGGTTTGGCAAACAGCGAAGCCAGCTTGGCTCCGGGGTTTACTTTTTTATATTCTTCGATAAACAGTGTGATAAAGTTGGCATCGCTGTTCCCTTTTCTTTTGTCCGCCGCTTCAAGCGCTTTCAGAAAGTTGGGATCATTGGGGTTATTTGCCTGCGATTTCAGCAACCCGATCATTTCCACTTCCAGGGTTACGCTCATACCACCCTGCAGGTCCAGGCCCAGGTTCAGTTCTTCTTCTTTTGCTTTCTGGTAGCTGATGGCGCCGGTCAGCCCGTAAGTAACCGTTTCGTCTTTAGTGCTGTCCAGTAACCTTCTCAGCCGGGCCTGGTAAATGCCGTTCAGCTCTTCCTGGTAAATAGCCTGGGAGTCTTTGCTGGCCGGGTATTTTTCAGCAGCAGTGGGATAGTTGGCCTGCACATAGCTGGTGGCCACCTTCTCCATTTTCTTTTCATGCTTACGCACAAACCAGGTGAACGAAAGAACGTAGAGTGAGATCAGAATCAAAACGATTGTAAAAAATCGCACCAAACCTTTAAGTTGCATAGCGTTGTTGGTATTTACATTTTACGTCATTTTCCGGCGCTGACGGGCAGGTGGAAATGCCTTACATTTTTTTTAAGGACGGCAAAGATAGTGTTTTCAGGCATTGCTTGTATCAGTACTGTCCGGTTGTTTTTTGGTATTTTACTCACCGATTTTGTTGTCAATCAATAAATTAATCCGGATCATCCCGGGTTCCCGGCTGCCTGTGCCGCATTTTCCTTCCCGCTGCCTGCAGGCAGCGTCTTTTTCCTTTGCCCAACCGGCCGCTACCTGCTTTGAAGGCCAGCCTTTTTCAGCGCCTGCCCATAACGGGCATTGGCTATAAATATTTTCAAAGAAATGGAAAGAATAATAGAGATCGTTTAAAAAAGCAACAAAACTGTTGTAGCAGCTTCATGATTATGATGGGCTTTGATTACATTTGCACCGCCTTTTTTAAAGACTGTTTATTTGTCTTCCCAATGCATTATCTATATCGTTTCAAACATTAAAACCACATGCAATTATCTTCCCTTCTGCAGCGCTTCAGCGAACCGGAAACCCTAAAAATGGCCAAGCTGGGCCGTGAGCTGAGAGCCAAAGGCATTGATGTAATTGACCTGAGCCTTGGCGAACCTGATTTTGATACCCCGGAGCATATCAAGGAGGCCGCTATTAAAGCTATTCACGACAACTGGAGCCATTACACACCGGTTGCTGGCTTTCCGGATCTCCGTGAAGCGGTATGCACCAAGCTGAAGCGGGATAATAACCTGGATTATAAACCCGAAAATATTGTGGTATCTACCGGGGCCAAACAAAGCCTGGCCAACGCCATACTGGCTTTGGTGGATGAAAATGATGAAGTGATTATACCCACCCCTTACTGGGTTACATACAGCGAGCTGGTAAAAATTGCAAGGGGACGTGTGGTGGAAATAAAAACAACAGCAAAGCAGGGTTTCAAAATCACACCGGAGCAATTAGAAAAAGCCATCACACCGCATACCAACGTGTTCCTGTTTTCTTCCCCCTGCAATCCGAGCGGTGCCGTATATACAAAAGAAGAGCTGGAAGGCCTGGTAAATGTATTCCGCAAGTATCCAAATATTCATATTATTTCCGATGAGATATATGAGTATATCAATTTCCACGGCAGGCATGAGAGCATTGCGCAGTTTGAGGATATCAAAGACCGGGTCATCATCGTAAACGGGCTGAGCAAGGGATTTGCAATGACAGGGTGGAGGCTTGGTTATATTGCTGCCAGTACAGAAGTGGCTAAAGCCACAGAAAAACTGCAGGGACAGTTTACCAGCGGTACCTGCTCCATTACGCAAAAGGCGGCGGTGACGGCGCTGACAGCCGACCTGCGGCCTTCTATGGAAATGAAGGAAGAATTTGCCCGGCGCAGGCAGCGGGTGCTGGAACTGGTAAAAGAAATACCCGGCATACAATGCTCCGAGCCCGATGGCGCTTTTTATATTTTTCCTGATGTAAGCGCTTATTACGGCAAATCAGATGGCACCACGACCATACATACTTCAGGCGACTTTTGTATGTACCTGCTGAATACAGCGCATGTTTCATCCGTAATGGGAGAGGCGTTTGGCGATCCTGCCTGTGTGCGTTTTTCCTTTGCTAACAGCCTGCCAAAAATTGAAGAGGCCTGGAAGCGGATAAAAGAAGCATTGGCGAAACTGAAGTAGACCATAGTCCACGGCCTGTGGTCTACAGCCTTTTCCCTGCTATATGCCGGAAAATGCGTACAGCATGCTCTCTTGAGTTTTCGATAAAGAGGCGGTGCGTGTTCATACCCCCGCAAATGACACCGGCGAGATAAATGCCCGGTACATTTGTTTCGTATGTTTCTTCATTGATGACGGGGCTCATCACTTCATCTTTGCTGAGGGCAATGCCTGCCTGCCGCAGAAAATCGAGATTGGGCTGGTAGCCGGTCATGGCAATCACACGGTCATTGGCCAGCGTTACTGCGCCTGAAGGCGTATCCAGGTCCACTTCTTTTTCCCGGATGGCTTTTATGGTACTGTTGAAATAAGCCCGTATAGAACCTTCTTCAATCCGGTTGATGATATCCGGCCGTACCCAGTATTTTACCCGCTTGCCAATTTCCGGCCCCCGGACCACCATAGTGACTTCGGCGCCTTTGCGCCAGGTTTCGAGCGCAGCGTCCACGGCAGAATTTTGCGCACCCACCACCAGCACTTTCTGAAAGGCATAATAATGCGGGTCTTTATAGTAATGAGTGACCTTGGGCAAATCTTCGCCGGGCACATGCAGCCGGTAAGGAATATCATAGAAGCCGGTGGCGATGATGATATGTTGTGCGTGATATTTTTTATTGGATGAAATGACAATAAATCCCTTCTCTTTTTTTTCAATAGCCGTCACTGCTTCAAACAGGCGGATATGCAACTGGTGCGATGTGGCTACCCGGCGGTAATACTCCAGCGCTTCATTGCGGGTAGGCTTGGCATTGGCTGATACAAAAGGCACACCGCCTATTTCCAGCCGCTCCGAAGTGGAGAAGAAAGTCATGTTGACCGGGTAGTTGTAAAGGGAATTGACGAGGCAGCCTTTTTCCAGTATGATATAAGAGAGCTGTTTTTGCCGGGCTTCAATGGCGCAGGCCAGGCCGATAGGCCCGCCGCCAATAATCACCACATCATACTGTTCCATCTCCATACAGATAAAGGTACTTCAAATTAAGTATAGGGAATGGATGATAAGTAATGGTATTTTGTGTGAACTAAACTCACCAAATTATGAAACAAGTAATGCTTTTCCTGATGGCTGCCATGCTGTTTGCAGCCTGTAACCAAAATACAGCAGGCGATAACAAAAAGCCCGGGGGAGGGCTCTTCAGTGGCGGTGGTGATGATGAAGGCGGTGATGACCTTAATAATAATACCCGGAGCAAGTCAAAAGGAAAATGGTCTTCCCAGGACCGCAACCAGTTTCTGAAAGATTGTAATGCCAGCATGCCGGGTGGCGGCCAGCAGGCCAGCCAGATTTGCGATTGTGTATTATCCAAAATAGAAAAAGAGTATAGCAGCCTGGCTGATGCCGACCGCCGTGGTGGTGAAGCTGCAGGTGCCCGCATTACACAGGCCTGCGTACAGGAGATAGGTGCCGGCGATTATACAGATGATGAAAGCGGATTTGATGATGGTATCACGGATGACAGGAATACTCCCCGTGGCGGCGGCAACTGGACAGCCCAGCAGCGCAAGCAGTTTATAGAAGGATGCAGTGTGGATGCCAAACGCAATGGCCTGAGCAGCCAGCAGGCTAATGCCTACTGCGGATGTATGACTGATAAAATTGCCCGCCAGTTTACTTTTGCCCAGGCAGCTAAGCTGACAGCTAATGACCTGCAAACACCACAATGGCAGCAGGCAGCCGCAGCATGTATGCAAGGTGGCGGAGGCGGAGAAGATGATTATGATGATTATTAAGCTTCGCTTTTGATTTAATAAAAAAAGCCGCTCTTCCATATGGGAAGGGCGGCTTTTTTTCATCGCCGGCTAACGTGCCGGAATGATAACGGAAGCGGCTGCAAAGCCGGATGATAGGCAGATTGCCGGATAAGGGTTAATTTTGCAGGCAGTTTAAATAAAGAACAGATTTTGATTTTACCAATTGTTGCTTACGGGCACCCGGTATTGCGGGAGGTAGCCAAAGACATAACGCCGGACTATCCCGGCCTGGACAAACTGATAGCAGATATGTGGGAAACGCTTTATGCCAGCAGCGGGGTAGGGCTGGCCGCTCCGCAAATCAACAGGAGCATCCGTCTTTTTTTAGTGGATACGGAGCAGATGTTTGCCAACATGGACGAGGAGGATAAGGCCGGGTATGGCGATGCCCCCGGGACCAGGAAAGTATTTATCAATGCCCGTATTGTGAAAGAAGAAGGGGAAAAAT
The DNA here is from genome assembly GCA_035326305.1 of Chitinophagaceae bacterium. Classification (GTDB taxonomy): domain Bacteria; phylum Bacteroidota; class Bacteroidia; order Chitinophagales; family Chitinophagaceae; genus DAOLFO01. Next base: position 774 of record DAOLFO010000095.1, on the reverse strand, counting down.
GGGCCTACAATGAAGGCTGCCTGAGCATCCCTAAAATACGGGAGGATATCAACCGCCATGAACAGGTGACCCTGCGGTATATGGATGAAAGCTTCACGCAAAAAGAAGAAACCTTTGAGGGGCTTACGGCAAGGGTCATCCTGCATGAGTATGACCATATAGAAGGCAAGCTCTTTATTGACTATCTCACTGCTTTAAAGCGAAAGCTGATGAAAGGAAAGCTGAACGATATCAGCAAAGGCAAAGTGAACGTGGATTATAAAATGATGTTTCCCGCCAAATAAGCCGGTATGAAAGCCGTTGCCCTCCTGATTACCTGTTTGCTGGTACAGCCTTTATGGAGCCAGGAAAATGACTCACTGGAAAATGAGCGGCTGGCCAAAATGGTCACCCTTTCTGAAGTGGTGGTACGCACAGATATTAATATCCCTGCTTTTATTGATAAGGTAAAAAAGGATACTACCTTTTACAAAGCGTTTAAAAACCTCCGGGTGCTTGGCTTTACTTCGCTCAATGACATCCGTATTGTAGATAAAAAGGGAAAGCTGAAAGCCGGCCTGCAAAGCCGTACCCGGCAGCACCGCTCCGGTGGCTGCCGTACCATGGAAACGGTATCAGAAACCACGCAGGGAGATTTTTATGATAGCAGGCAGGAGTACAACTATTACACAGCCAGTCTTTATGCCAGCCTGTTTTTTACTAAAGGCTCCGTATGCGGCGAGGATAATATAGTAGCCGGCACCAGCTTTAACCCGAAAGGGAAAAAGGGGATGG
>DAOLFO010000445.1:0-2119 GCA_035326305.1 Chitinophagaceae bacterium | reverse complement strand
CTTCTTTGTATTTTCTTTGCGGTAAATTAATAACCGCAGGGTACGCAAAGTTGCCGCTAAGAGTACAAAGAAACAGCCTGATTGCCAATTTGGTGTAATAGCACAATACATTATTTATTATAAAAACGCCATTGCGTGGTAAAATCCCTTTTCAGCGGCTGGTTCGTTAATATAGCCCGCAGCATTTCGATGGGGATATTGTTTTCTTTCAGGATGGCATCATGATAAGTTTTATAGGTCATTTTTTTGGTGTCTACCAGCTCTTTTTTCAGCGCATAAAACTGTAACCCGCCAATCATGTAAGCAATCTGGTACAGGGGACCATACCCTCCTGTAAAGGAGCGGCGCACTTCGCCTTCCGCATTGGCCCGCTCATGCCCCACACGGTCTACCAGGAAGTCAATGCACTGCTGTGGTGTCCAGCGGCCGAGATGATAATTGAGCGAAAAGATAATACGGGCACAGCGGTGCATGCGCCAGAAAAGCATACCGATGCGATCTTCTGCCGAGCGGGGAAACTGCATATCCCATAGTATCAGCTCCCAGTACAGCGCATTCCCTTCTATCCAGAAAGGCGTATCAAACTGCCGGTATACTTTTGACCGGTTATTCATAAATCCCTGCAGGTGGTGCCCGGCTATCAGCTCATGGTGCACAGTGGCGCGGGAAAAATGAGGATTGTTTCCCCGCATGCTCATGAGCTTATCATCATAGCTCATGGTATTGGTAGGGTAGGAGATGATGAGCGATTCTCCCCCAAGAAAAAACGGGCTCACCAGTTGCCGCTCCGGCGACATCATATATACTCTCCAGGTTTCTTCTGCTAATGGCGGAATGGTAAGCAGGTCATTTTTTTTCAGAAAAGCTACGGATTGGTTATATAAATCAAGCATGGCTTCCGGCTGAAGCCCCGGCGCCACGTAGCTGTTCTTCACTTTTTCCTGTGCTGCTTTCCAGTCATTGCCAAATCCCATTTCTTTGGATGCTTTTAATAATTCGGCATCGCACCAGGCAAACTCTTTATTGGCAATATCTACCAGTTCTTCGGGGGAGTAGGGAATAAATTCCAGCTTTAGTTGGCGTATCAGCTCTTCGCGGCCAATAGGATTGCCGATGATGCCGCTGCCGTCATCTTTTTGTGCAGTGGATTCTCTGCCTGCCCCGCGGATAGCATTGGCAAAAATATTCAGCACACTGTCCAGCCCTGTGTAGGTTTTGGGCACCCACCAGGTAAACAGCGGATCGTAGCCGTTGTAAAAATTAAAATAGTTTTTCAGTATGCCCTGCAGGCCTTTTACCGACTGGTAGCCGGCCATTGCTTCTTTCATATCCAGCCCTTCTTTTTTTAGCTGCGGGGTGGCTGCTATTACCTGCTTGCGGATGCTTTCCATCTCTTTCGCCACTTCTTCACCTTTTACTGCCAGCCCTCTTTTGCGGGGCTTTTCCAGTGTGTATATCCTTTCTGCAAAGGGAAGCAGCGGGGTTACTTTCTGGTATAGCTTTTCTTCCTGCAGCAACTGGTATTGCTCATCTTCCAGCTTGCTTTTAAACAGGATATAATCCACCTTGCCATTGATATTCATTTTGTCAAAAGGCAGTTGCTGCATTTCCTGCAGGTACTGCTTTGCCAGTGACAGCAGCCGGCTTCTTCTTTCCGGTGTATTGTAATTGACTGCTTCACGGCCACCCCATTCACCGCTGCTGGTGGAGTAGAAGCGGGAGAGGCTGCCCTTGTCCGCCTGGTAGCGCACCATCAGGTCGTGCATTTCGCTGGTTTGACTGTAGAGATTGCTGTTTTGGCTTTGGCTGAATGAAAGGGATACAGCCAGCAGCAGGCTGCAGAGGAATATTATATTTTTTTTCATAAACAGGTTGCTTGAAATACGGGTGTGTTTCAAAGCTATGGAAAAGATTTGAGGAGCGGGTCAAATTAGCCGGTATGACAATAGGCGGTCAGGGCACCACAGCCGTTTTCGCCTGCATCGTATGAACGCTGAAATATCCTAAAGCGCCGCCTTTCATATTGGTGACGGGATTGGCCGGTGTGGCCTGGCCTCTTACGCCGGTAGCACTGCGGGAAAGGCTGTACCAGTATTTGTAAATAGCGGGATCAATGCAC
>DAOLFO010000444.1:0-2123 GCA_035326305.1 Chitinophagaceae bacterium | reverse complement strand
ATAAACGGTTTTTTCCCACAGGGTGTCTTTCCCGTTTTTATCCCGTATAGGCGTGGAGAAGGTATAACGGAGCAGATCCTGGTACGAAACCGGGAGCTTTACTTCCCGGCCATGATGGCGCAGGTAGCCCCGCAGCCCGGCATTGACTGCAAACATGGGCTTTTTCCGGGAAGGCCGGTCGCCCGGTATACCAGCAGAGGAGTTGCGGAAAGGCATAAGGTCAAGATACGATGTTTCATGCAATGCCCAGCTCTTTGCGCAGCACCATGAAATAAGCAGGCGATAGCAGCAGGCGGCTACCGTACCAGCTAAAAAGTTCGCCATCAACAATACGCACCTGTGCAGTTGGCAGTGCCTGTTCAAAGTATTCTTTATGATTTTCTTTGAATGGGTAAGGCTCCGATGAAAGCAGCAGGCATTCGATGCCGGATGCGGCTATCTCCTCTATTGTTACAACAGGGTAGCGGGTTTTATGCTTATATATATTTTCAAAACCGGCTTTTTCGAGCAGGTGGTGGATAAAGGTATCGCCGCCAACTGTCATAAGCGGGTTATTCCATATCAGGTAGGCTGCTCTCCGTCTTCGCTGTGGTACCGGCAATGTATCAAACCTGTCCTGTATTTTTTTTACAAGTGCCGCTGCTTCTGCCTGCCTGCCGGTAAGCTGCCCTATATCTGCTATCATACCATAAGCGCCGGGCAGCGTGTGCACATCACTTGTATAAACCGGGTATTTTTTCCGTAAGGCCTCTACCTGGTCACGCTCGTTTTCTTCCTTATTAGCAATGATGAGATCAGGTGCCAATGCTTCAATACGGTCCATATGCACCTGTTTGGTACCACCAATTCTTACTTTGGTTCTGAACCATTCATGAGGGTGTATGCAAAATTTAGTTATGCCCGCTACCGCCTGGTCAAGGCCCAGTTCATAAAGTAATTCTGTTTGTGAGGGCACCAGTGATATAATACGCCTGGCAGCATGGGTAAATGGTAAGGTAGATCCGGTTTGATCTGTCAGCAGGGGCATATTACAAATTGAAGGATAATTATGCGATTTTACAACTTAGTCCATAATTACCGGTCTAAATATATTGATTATCAGAAAGTTGTAATATTATATTTTTGTCTTATAATTTACATTATGTTAAATAATTAAAAGAACAATTTATCTTACTTTCTGCTGCTGGTTAAATTAAAAAGGCTACCCGACCTTTCCTGGGTAGCCTTTTCGTATTGATTATATTTTCTTACAAAAGCTATTCGCCTGTTTGCGGCGGGGCTTGCTGAGGTTGCTGTGGCTGTTGGCCGTTGTTTTCACGACCGCCCTCTTTCGGCTTAAATTCCGGTTTTGGGATCAGCGCTTTACGGGACAGTTTGAACTTGCCAGACTTGGGATCAGTGCCTATCAGCTTTACTTTAAACTGGTCGCCTTCCTTCACCACGCCATCCAGCGTTTCCAGGCGCTTCCAGCTTATTTCAGAAATGTGCACCAGCCCCTGCTTGCCGGGCATGAACTCAACAAAGGCGCCAAATGGCATGATGGACTTAACCGTAGAGTCGTACACTTCTCCCACTGTCGGTACCGCCACAATGCCTTTGATCCATTTTTCAGCTTTCTCCACGCCACTTTTATCAGCACCAAAGATGCTTACTTCACCCATATTGTTAATCTCTTCAATATTAATGGTGGTGCCGGTCTCCCGCTGCATTTCCTGTATCACTTTACCACCCGGCCCTATCACAGCACCAATGAACTCACGGTCTATGTACAATTTCACCATGCGTGGAGCATGTGGCTTTACTTCCGGCCTTGCTTCCGGTATGGCTTTGTACATGGCATCCAGGATATGCAGGCGTCCGCTGCGGGCCTGATCCAGCGCCTGCCGCATTACTTCCATAGAGAGCCCGTCCACTTTTATATCCATCTGTACACCACAAATACCATCACGGGTACCGGTTACTTTAAAGTCCATATCACCAAGGTGGTCTTCATCACCAAGGATATCGCTCAGGATAGCGAATTTATCTTCTTTGGTGATCAGCCCCATGGCAATGCCCGATACATGCTTGGGGAAAGGTACCCCAGCATCCATCAGCGCCAGCGATCCGGCGCATACAGTAGC
>DAOLFO010000443.1:0-2123 GCA_035326305.1 Chitinophagaceae bacterium | reverse complement strand
GCAGTTCTTCTGCCGGGCATTAAACACCAGGAAATTTTGCCGTACCCGCATACCGAGCTTCCCTTTTTCCCATACATTGTATTCAATCTCCAGTTCCCGCAGGCGGCTCCAGAGCGCTGTTTTATTTTCAGCCGGGTATGTTTTGTTAAACGGGTAAAGCTCACCAATAAGTTTCTTGTCATCTTCAGAGAGTTCTGAATTTTCCCCTACTGAGTAGCCATCTTCTGTAAAATGTGCCGGCACCGGGTAGTGCATGATGGATAGCGGATCATATTTTTTATTAGTCATCGTTACGCTGTAGCGGCCAAACACCTGCTGATCCACCATCGTTTTGCTCCATCCTTCGTATTGCTGGTAATAAGCGTATACCACCGGCTTGTCCCATTTTATTTTTCCCATGGGGTTCATATGCTCATGCAGCAGGCCCAGCGAGTGGCCAAATTCGTGCAGCACAATAGCACGTATCTGTTCTTCTGTTTTATCCGGATCAATCCAGCCAAGGTTCATGGTTTCAAGGCCGGCAGGACGTTTTTTTGCATCGGTGCCGATATAGGAGTAGGACCCTTTTTTATCAAAGCTCACCCGTATATCGCCACGGCCGGTAGTGAGAAAGGAAAATTTTACATTGGCATATCTTGACCAGGTAACTGCATATTTCTTTACCTGTTCCTGCTGCCAGTCATTGCCATTGATAAAGCTGACACGCAGCGTGGTGCCTGGTGTCCATTTATTGTTAAAATCATATACGCCCCGCTCCGCTTCCCGGTCTGCCGGTGAAACCTGCACATCAATACAGGGCTGTACCTGTGCAATAGCAGAAGCGCACGGCACAAGGGAGGATGCCGCCAACAGGCAGGTAATGTACAGGTACGCCGGCTTCATTATCAGGGGCAAAATAATAAATGTCTTTCAACCTTGTCCTACTCAATTTTGATTAAATAAAAGGCAATCACTTATTTTTGGCTTATGCATACCGGTAAAAGATATTCACTGAAGGAATTTCTGTTCTGGACACGGCGTGACATCTATATCCTGTCTGCCTGGGCGATTATTCCCGCAGCGCTCTATAATATTGCCGGCTGGAAATGGCTGGGGATACCCTGGCTGCCCATTGCCCTTATTGGTACTGCATCAGCTTTTCTCATCGGATTTCGTAATACACAAACTTATAACCGCCTGTGGGAAGCCCGCCAGGTATGGGGCGCCATTGTAAACAGCAGCCAGGCCTGGGGTATTTTGGTAAAAGACTATGTAACCGGCCCTGATGAAGCGGTAAGAAGCTCATTGCACCGGCAGCTTATTTATCGCCATATCGCCTGGCTTACAGCGCTGCGCTTCCAGCTACGGGAGGTAAAACCCTGGGAGAATATTAAAGGAAAGCCATCAAATGAAGAATACCTGCAGCGATACAGTATAGCGGAGTGGGAAACCACGATGCCGGATGAGCTAAAGCCTTTTCTCTCCGGGGAAGATGCTGAGTATGTATTAAGCAAAACAAATAAGGCCACCCATATCATCAGCCTGCAATCTGCACAGTTGCGGCAATTGAAAGAGCAGGGCCGGATTGAGCCTCTGAATTATGTAGAAATGGAAAACCTGCTAATCAATCTCTGTGACCAGCAAGGGAAATGTGAGCGGATCAAAAATTTCCCCTACCCGCGCCAGTATACCACTATCAATCAAATGATCACCCGCTTATTTGTCTCTCTTATTCCTTATGGCTCACTTAATGAATTTCAAAAATTAGGAGAACAAATGTCATGGCTTACCATTCCATTCAGCGTGGCTGTAGGATGGGTCTTTCTGGCTATGGAAAAAGTAGGAGAAAGCTCAGAAAACCCATTTGAAGGAGGCGCTAATGATGTACCGGTTACAGCAATGAGCCGGGCAATTGAAATAGACCTGCGGGAAATGCTTGACGAAAAAGATATACCTGCGCCTGTCACCGCTGTCAATAAAATACTTACTTAGCCCGAATCAGGGATAAGAGCCGGGAATTGCAAAATGTACAGTGTACGTGACAGCCGATCGGCGATTGAAGATTCACCTGGCTTACAGCATTTACTATGATGTATTGCTTGCATATCTATGCCCCCACATTATCACTTAGGCTTTACCGTCTC
>DAOLFO010000442.1:0-2124 GCA_035326305.1 Chitinophagaceae bacterium | reverse complement strand
GGGGGCTATGCCAGGGATACCAAAGCACTGACTGATTTTATGAACCGCTTTTATACAGCAACAGGCATCCCCTCCGATTTTGTATATACCGGAAAACTTTTTTTTGCCGTGCTGCAGTTGCTGCAGCAGGGCTACTTTCCGGCAGGAAGCCGCATTGCCATCCTCCACAGTGGCGGATTACAGGGCAACGCATCCCTTCCCAAAGGCGTGTTAACGTTCTGAGATATGCGTTTCAAACATTATCTTTGTCAGCATACCATAAAAGAATCCTTATCCTGCATCGTTATACGTATATGATAAAACCTGTTTCTGTATTTTCTCTCTTACTGTTTTCCGTACTTCAGCTTGCTGCCCAGGATACGCTGCCGGATTTTTCTGTGAAAAACCTGGGGCAAAACCGTATCGTTGCCGGCTGGGTCAATAAGTTTACCGATATAAAACAAATCACCATTCAGCGCTCCTTTGACAGTACGAAAAACTTCCGCAGCATCCTTACCGTACCTGACCCCACTGTATTAGAAAATGGCTATCTCGATACCAAAGCGCCGAATGACCATATGTTTTACCGGCTGTATATCCTGCTTGATAAAGGCGTATTTCTTTTCAGTCCTTCCAAAAGGCCGGTATTGGATACCGTAGTGGCACGCAAACCCGGCAACAACAGCCGCCTGCCGGAGCAGGTGATACCACCTGTTATTAACGGCGACAGTGTGAACCTCAACCTCAATGGCCAGCCCGGCACCAACCGGCCAAAGGCAGATATTTGGAAGCCATCTGCCTATGTGTATACCTTCAAAGACGGCTATATCCAAATCAGCCTGCCCGCTGAGGAAGATAAAAAATACACCATCAAATTCTTTACGATGGAAGATGAATTGCTCTTTGAGCTGAAAGACCTGAAGGAGCGTAAATTCAAAATTGACAAAGCGAATTTCTATAAATCAGGCTGGTTCCGTTTTGAGCTGTACGAAAACAATGAGCTGAAAGAAAAAAATAAATTCTTCCTGCCAAAAGAGTTTTAATCAGCCTGTTATATCGGCTTCAAATACTTCACTAAAAAAGGTTTTGACCCTTTCTTTTACTTCTTGCATATCCACTTCCCTGCCCAGCTCTTTTTGCAGGGAAGTCACCTGCTTGTGCTGGATGCCGCAGGGAATAATAAAGTTGAAATAGTCCAGGTCGGTATTCACATTCAGCGCAAAGCCGTGCATGGTTATCCATCGGCTGCTTCGCACACCGATAGCGCAGATTTTGCGCTCCCTCCCTCTTTTATCAGGGTCAATCCATACCCCTGTCTCCCCTGCAGACCGCTCTCCCCTGATGCCGTAGCTGGCCAGCGTTTTAATAATCACCTCTTCCATATTACGCAGGTAACGCCCGATATCGGTATAAAACTTCTCCAGGTCAAGCACCGGGTAGCCTACAATCTGCTGCGGCCCGTGAAAAGTAATATCCCCGCCCCGGTTGGTACGGAAAAAGTCAATGCCCCTGGCCTGCAGGCTTTCCTCGCTCAGCAATACATGCTCTATCTTTCCGCTTTTGCCCAGCGTATACACCGGTGGGTGCTCCACAAACAGCAAATGGTGGCGGGTACCGGCAACAACAGGCTGGCCCGTTTGTTCGGATGCTTCCCTTGCACGGGTTTTTAGCTGCACATTTTCCTGCAGCAACTGCTCCTGGTAGTCCCATGCTTCTTTATAGCGCATACGGCCCAGGTCCCTGAAATATATTTTTTCCTTACTCATGATAGCGCCGCAAAGCTACCAACAAATCTGCTTCACTTACCTTTGCGGCAAACGGGAAATAAAAGATGCCTGCCAACCAGCAGTTTACTAATAACCAGGAGCCGGAAACAACGGAAAACAGCGACGACCTGTATGAGCGGTTCAGCTTCAAAATTGACAAAGGCCAGGAGCCGCTGCGTATTGACAAGTTCCTGATGGCACGTATAGAAGGCGCCACCCGCAACAAGCTGCAAAAAGCCATCAACAACGATATGGTGCTGGTAAACGGCCGGGCGGTAAGGCCCAACTATAAGATAAAGGCCAATGATGAGCTGGTGGTGTACTCTGATATGAGTCCCGACGAAACGGACATTGTACCTGAAAAGCTGCCGCTGAATAT
>DAOLFO010000441.1:0-2127 GCA_035326305.1 Chitinophagaceae bacterium | reverse complement strand
TGCCTATATCATGAAGTATGGCAGCCCACCGGAGCCAGAGGTCATCCGTATGTACGGAAATATTATCAAGTACCTGCAGGGTATGATAAAAATTATCTTTATGCCCGTGCCCATCAATATATTCGGCGCCGGTCAGTGCCAGCATTTGCGGAAAAATAATTTTTAATAACCCGCATTGCCTGAGCAAATGAAAACCGGTTGACGGCTTTTCTGCAAGGATAATCTTATTCAGCTCATCCGCAATCCTTTCCTGCGACACTATCCTGATACGCTCTGCATTTTCCTTAATGGCAGTAAAAGTGACCGGCTCAATGGTAAAGCCAAGCTGGGTGGCAAATCTCACCGCCCGCATCATGCGCAGCGGATCATCGCTGAAAGTACGGCCTGGCTCAAGCGGTGTACGGATGATCTTGTTTTCCAAATCCTGCAGGCCATTAAATACATCAGTCACCTCAGCATTATCCATTTGCTGCATGCTTACAGCTAAAACATTTATGGTAAAATCACGCCGCTCCAGGTCGTCGCGGAAAGAACCCGTTTCTACTTCCGGCTTGCGGGAAGCTGCCCGGTAGCTTTCCTTTCTTGCTCCTACAAATTCCACTTCAAAATCACCTGTCTTTATCTGCGCCGTACCGAAGTTTTTAAAATAATTGACTACAGGCACAGGACTCATAAAGGAAGCTGCTGCTTTGGCCAGCGCTATGCCATCACCAATGCACACAATATCTGCATCCTTTGATGGACGTCCGAGTATTTTATCCCTTACAAACCCGCCAACCAGGTAAGACTCCACACCAATCTGCTCAGCAGCCAGGGCTATTTTTTCAAAAAGTATTCTTTCTTTTTCGGTAAAGCTGATTGTCATACACTTAACAAGCGGTAAAGATAAGCATAGCTGCCTAAGGACGAATAATATCCGGAGTGCCATTTTCATTCCAGCGGATAACAGAAGATGGCGCAGCGACAGTACGATCCTGCTGACGGTACGAAACAATAAAGTCGGTACCAGCTTTTATTTCTGCCGGCACCTGTCCATAGTGCTGGGGTGGGGGCTGACCGGAAATATTAGCAGAGGTGGACACAAGCGGCTTGCGAAAGCGCTTTAGCAAATGACGGCAAAAATTGTCTTTGCATATCCGGATACCCGCACTGCCATCTGCCGCCAGCACATTTTCTGCCAGGCCAATAGCATGGGAATAAATAACGGTAACGGGCTTAGCCTGCTGATCGAGATAGTCAAACACGGCCATATCAGGCGCAGCCACATACTGCAAAATATCCCGCTCATCCGCCACCAGCACGATAAGGCTTTTAGCATCTTCCCTTTGTTTGAGCGCAAACACCTTTTTGACTGCTTCTTCATTAGTAGCATCGCAGCCAATGCCCCAAATGGTGTCTGTGGGATATAAAATCAATCCCCCCCTCCGCAGCACGGTGAGGCAAGCGAGTATATCCTGCTCAAAATCTACCATATGCTTTGGTATACATCCATGACTGAAGCGGCATATTTCTCCGGGGTAAATGACTGCGCATGCGCTATCCCCTTGCGGCGCATATCATCTGCCAGCGGTTTATTTTGGTAAATGGTCAGCATGCCGGTAGCAATTTCTTCTGCACTGTTAGGGTTCACATAATAGGCCGCCTCACCGCCTACTTCGGGCATACAGGACACGTTGGAAGTAATGACAGGCAGCCTGCTCCACAACGCTTCCATAATGGGTGCTCCAAAGCCTTCAAAAAAAGAAGGATAAAGCATAGCTGTGGCCTGCTGGTAAATGGCAGGCAAATCGGCTGTTTGCAAATAGCTGTTGTCAGTTTTTGCCTCCGGCTTTTCTGAAAGGAAAATTATTTTTTCCTCCAGGCCGTTTTGCAGTATAAAGTCTTTTACTTTATTATAATAATCTCCTTTGCCCCGGCCAATGACCACCAATGGCACATCCAGTTCATTGCGAAGCAGGAACAGGGCTTTGCAAATGCCCAGCATATTTTTCCGCTCATTAATGGTGCCTACCGAAAGAAAATACTCATGCGGCAGCTTATACTTTTGCGCAATAGCGCATTTCATTTCTTCAGCCTCCATTTGCCCAAACAGCGGCGAGCAACTCTGGTAACAAACCACTATTTTTT
>DAOLFO010000094.1:0-10596 GCA_035326305.1 Chitinophagaceae bacterium | reverse complement strand
TTGGGTCTGCAGCAGCCGGCCCCTTGTTTACAGCAGTCAGGAGCATGATGGCAACCAATTGCCAAAGCTGCCACAACAATACCATTGCCAATGGCGGAATGAACTGGACTATTGATTGCAACATTGTAATAAATAAAGACCGCATTAAAACAAAAGCAGTGGATGAGGGTTCCATGCCGCCTACCGGCCCGCTTTCACAGGCAGATAAGGACAAAATCACCAACTGGATTAATGCAGGAGGCCGGTATACGGATTAGTGGAGAAAACAGGAGTTGCAGGAAACAAATAAGCTCAAACCCGAATTAAAAAATCATAACCGCAGGGTACGTAAGGTTTTCGCTAAGGACACAAAGAAACCAGTTTGGTTGCTGATTTTGTTTAATAGGATAATATATTATTATTTCTGCCTGCAGCATAGTTCCGCTCCTTTGTGCCTTTTGCAAAAACTTCTTAATCTTTGCAGTCAGGAAAGTTATAACCACAAAGAAAAACCGGGGCATACGCAACGGATGTAGCTGTTTAAGATTATTTTTTAAAAGCACCGCACGTTAGCTCATCGTTTTTCACCTGATAATTTTAAACACCAGCCTGCTGATCTATGCATTACATTCACGAAGCTGCCCGCTCCCTGCTGCACCTGCTTTTTCCCCACGTTTGCACCGGCTGTGCCCGTACCCTCAATGACAGCCATACCCAGCTCTGCCTGCAATGCCTGGATGCGCTCCCGCTTACCCATTTTGAAAAAATAGCCGGCAACCCGGTGGAGAAAAAATTCTTCGGGCGGCTGCCGCTTCATGCGGCTGCATCTTACTGCTACTTCACCCCGGGGTCGCTGGTGCAGCAGCTCATGCACGAAATAAAATACCGTGGCAACAAAGCGCTGGCCCTTCAACTGGGGCGGCTGATGGGCGAAGCCATCAGGGCTGCGGGAAGGATAAAGCCGGATATGCTTGTGCCGCTCCCGCTATTTGCAGGCAAAGAGAAAAAAAGGGGATATAACCAGGCCTCTTTGCTTTGTGAGGGAATGGCGGAAATAATGCACCTGCCAGTAGCAAAAAATGCAGTAAAAAGGGTAACGCATACCGATTCCCAAACCCGTAAAGGAAGGATGGAGCGCTGGGAAAATGTGGAAGGAAGGTTTATGGCAGCGGATACACTGGCGATACAAAACAGGCATATCCTGCTGGTGGATGATGTGGTGACAACCGGGGCCACACTGGAAGCCTGCGGCATGGCCCTGCTGCAGGAACAAAATGTAACCCTCAGCATGGCAACATTATGCTTCGCCAGCCGTTAATAGGATACTTGCAAATCAAAACCTTCTGATTATTTTTGACTGGCATGAAAATCTTTTTATCCATTGTCCTGCTAAGCCTGTTATTCCTCACTGCCTGCAGAAAGGAAAATTTTATTACTTCCCCGGATGCAAGAGTGGTACTGTCAGCCGATACATTGAAATACGATACGGTTTTTACTACTACAGGTTCCGTCACCCAATCATTTAAAATAATTAATGACAATAACCAGAAACTGCGCATCAGCTCAATAAAGCTGATGGGCGGAGCCAGCTCTGTATTCAGCATGAATGTGGACGGGCTGGCTGCCACCGAAGCCACCAATCTGGAAGTGGCTGCCCGTGACAGCCTCTATGTATTTGTACAGGTTCGGGTTGACCCTTCTGCAGATGATTTGCCCTTTGTGGCCAGGGACAGCATTGTGATTGCATATAATGGAGTAGAAAAGAAAGTGCAACTGGAAGCATGGGGACAGAATGCACATTTTTTCAGAAATAAAGAGATCATTTCCGATGAAACCTGGAGCAATGACCTGCCCTATGTGGTGCTGGGCTACCTGTATGTTGCACCCGGGGTCACGCTTACCCTCCAAAAAGGGGTGCGCATCTATGCCCATGCCGATGCGCCCGTGATCATTGACGGCAGCCTGCAGGCAAACGGGGAAAAGGATACAGCCAATCGCATTTATTTCCAGGGGGACAGGCTGGATCAACCTTACAGCGATTATCCCGCGGCATGGCCCGGCATTTACTTCCGGGAAGGAAGCGGTGATAATGTGTTAAATCATGTTGTTATTAAAAATGCTTACCAGGGTATAGTGACGGAAGGCCCTTCTCCCAATGCTTCTCCAAAAATCACGCTCAACCAGTGCATCATTGACAATGCGTATGATGCGGGTATACTGGGCAGCCGGTCCAGCATCACCGCTACCAATTGCCTGGTCAGCAATTGCGGAAAAAATATTGTACTGGAAAAAGGCGGCTCTTATGATTTTACACATTGTACAGTGGTTGCTTATTCCAACAGCTATATCAATCACAAAGACCCCGTATTGCTGGTTACAGATGCCAATGCAGCGATGGCCACTTCCGCTTTATTCCGCAACTGTATTTTCTGGGGAGAAAGCGGTGCGGTGGATGATGAGGTGGTGCTGGATAAAAAAACAGCACAGCCTTTTTCCGTTACCTTCGACCAGGTGCTGTGGAAAGTAAAAGAACTGCCGCCGGCAGCTACCATCGTAGCGCCACAGCCCATTAATAATCAGCCGCCGGTTTTTGACAGCATTGATGTGAGCCGCCGCATTTACAGGTTTTATTTACAGGGAACCTCACCGGCGCTGAATGCCGGGAAAGTGACCGGCACCGGTATAGATCTCGATGGCAATCCCCGCCCTGTGGGCCTGCCTGACCTGGGCTGCTATGAGCGGCAGTAATACCTGTCATAAATTTTACATAACCATTGCTGAGGCAGGCATTAACTTTGCTGTACTATTTCCTGCACTTTAAATAATGAGATATGAAAACCGCAATCATTGCCCTGCTGCTGAGCCTGTCCTTATCCGGTGCTTCTATTTATGATTTTAAAGCACCCGGCCTCGATGGGCAGGAGATTGATTTTTCCAGCTACAAAGGCAAAAAAATTATGATTGTCAATACTGCTTCCAAATGCGGGCTGACACCGCAATATGCACAACTGGAAGAGCTGTATAAAAAATACAGCGGCAAACTGGTGATAGTTGGGTTCCCTGCCAATAATTTTAAAGAACAGGAACCCGGTACCAATGATGAGATAGCGGAGTTTTGTAAAAAGAACTATGGCGTTACTTTTCCGATGGCCGAAAAAGTGTCGGTAAAAGGAGAAGATATGGATCCACTGTTTAAATATCTTGTGGCAGAAGCTGCTAAAAAAGGAATGAACGATCCGATCACCTGGAATTTTACCAAGTTCCTGGTAGATGAAAACGGGCAGCTTATTACTGTATTTGCCCCAAAAACGGCTCCTGATGATCCCGAAGTGCTGAAGTACCTGAATTAACTATCAACACCAGTTGGCGAAAAACCTGTACCTGTCCTGCCGAAACTTTTAATAAAAGACAGGCAGCCGGCCAGAGAAAACGCCATTTCCAGAAAATGGCCGCAAACCTGCCTTGCACGCTGTTTTTTCAAAAGACATATCCCCTACTCATTTATCGCTGCATATACCAGTACTTTAAACTTATCATGTATTTCTCCGTGGCTGTTGGGAAATTGATTCAGGAAAAGCTGGCCGGCTATTTTTTCTTCCGGGTCAGCCCAGTAGGAGGAGCTGAACATACCGCCCCATTCGTAAGAACCTGCCGAAGGAGGTTTGCGGGCAGCGCTTTTTTCCGTATATACACCAAAGCCCAGCCCCATCACATTATCACCCCAGGGCATACGGTATTGCTCACTGGTCATCATGCGTACGGATGCCGGACTGAGTATGCGCTTGCCATTGTACCGGCCTTTGTTCAGCAGCATTTGCAGGAAGATGCCATAATCCAGCGCAGTGGAGCTAAGGCCGCCGCCGCCGGAGTAATAAGTTCCTTCGGTAAGGGGATAGTCGGCAAGCACTTCGCCGTTGATGTTAAAAGATTCAGCCGCTTTTATGGCATGCTTCAGCGAGTCTTCTGTATACAGTGATACCAGCCTGCTGTGCTTGGCAGCCGGGAGATAGAAGTAAGTATCCTTCATACCCAGCGGATCAAAGATTTTTTTCTTAAGAAAAGTGGCAAGATCCATACCACTCACCACTTCCACTAAATACCCGAGCAGATCGGTATTCAGCCCGTAAGTCCATTTTTCTCCCGGCTGGTGCAGCAGCGGCAGTCCGCCTAATATTTTCATTTTATCAGCAAGGTATATCCTGCCTACACCAATGCCACCCACCACGCCATATTTATAATAAATAGCGTTGGATTCCGGGCTGCCTATTTGTGCATAGCCAATACCGGAAGTATGTGTGAGCAGGTCGCGGATGGTAACCTGCCGGTTGGCCTTTACGGTAGTATAGGTGGTATCGACCGCATTGAACTTATCCAGCACCACCTGGTTTGTATACTCCGGGATATATTTGCCCAGCGGATCATCGAGCATGAGCTTCCCTTCTTCATACAGCATCATCACAGCTACGCTGGTGATGGCTTTTGTTTGCGAAGCAATACGGAAAATAGCATCCCTTTTCAGCGGCGCTTTACCAGCCCTTTCATCATAGCCAATAGCTTTGTGATAAACAATTTTTCCATCCTTTATAATAATAGCTGTGCCCCCGGCAATATATTGTTTATCTATATACTCCTGCAGCAGGGCATCAATACGTTTCAGGCGCTCAGATGACATGCCGGCCGATTCAGGCTTTACTTCCACAAGCGGTTGGGAGAGGGAAAAAATACTTAGCAGCAGGAACTGGCAGGTGATGATATACTTCATAATCAGGTTTGTGTAAACTGGTAAATGAATTTCCAATTTACAAAAACCTTATCGAACACGAACGTATAGTGCCGATTTTAAAACCGCCGGGCAGTAGCCGGCTTTTATTTCCCTGCCAGCAACTGCTCTACCTGTGCCGGGAAATGCCGGTGCTCCAGCGCATGAATCTTTTGTGCCAAGGTAGCCGGGGTATCATCTTTTGTTACAGTACAACGGGCCTGGAAGATGGTGTCGCCATTGTCATACTTCTCATCCACGTAGTGAATGGTGATGCCGCTTTCGGCTTCTCCCGCAGCTATTACGGCCTCATGCACATACATGCCATACATGCCCTTGCCGCCATATTTTGGCAATAAGGCAGGATGAATATTAATAATACGGCCACGGAAGTGTTGAATAAGAGCAGCCGGAATTTTCCAGAGAAAACCGGCCAGTATGATCAGATCGGGTTGCGCTTCTTTTAACTCCGGCACATAGCTGTCACCGCGAAAAAAACGCTCTCTTTCTATCAGCAGTACCGGTATATCGTTGACTGCAGCAATATCCAGCACACCAGCGCCGGGCTTATTACAAACGACCAGGCTTACCCTGGCCAGGTTACCTGTATGAAAATGTTCGATAATTTTAGCCGCATTAGAGCCAGCGCCGGAAGCAAAGATGATCAGCTTTTTCACCGGCTAAAGATAATGGAATAGTTAATTGGCTATTGTCAATTAATTATCCTCTCCAACGGCTCAAAACGGATACCCGATACCTATATTAAATACCAGGTTCTCCTTTCTCCAGTCCGGGCTGCCAAATTTTATTTGATTGATCACCCAGCGTTCCCCATCGGGCAGGTAAGGTTTGCGGAGTGGCAACGCCAGGTCAAAGCGCAATACAAGAAAAGAAATATCAAAGCGCAGGCCTATCCCTGCCCCCACACCCAGCTCTTTCAAAAACTGGTTGCTGAATTTACCACCCGGCTTTGCAGGGTCATCATTAAAAAGCCAGATATTGCCGGCATCTACAAATAAAGCACCGTGCACAATGCTGAACAACTTTGCCCGCAGCTCACTATTCAGCTCCAGCTTTATATCACCCGACTGATCAGCAAGAAAAGTGGCAGACTCCGGCTGGCGGTACGTACCCGGCCCCAGTGCACGGCTGCGAAAAGCCCGCACACTATTATTGCCACCAGCAAAAAACTGCTTGACAAAAGGCAGCGCACCGGAATTGCCATACGGCAATCCTGCACCAATGATGATGCGGTTAGCCAGCACTTTGGTTTTTCCCAATTTGTGGTAATAGCGGAAATCCGTTTCCAGCCTTACATATTGTGAAAAGGCAGCGCCGAAAATATACCTTGTTTTCCCGGCATCTGTATTGGCCCCCGAAACAAGGCCGGCTATATTGCCGGACAAATCGGCATTGCCATTGAAATAAAACCCGGTGGTAAAAATATTGTCCTGTATCTGGCTGTAGTTATAATTATATACAGAGCCGAGAATAAACTGCCTTTCCACTGCCTTGGCTAATGAGGCATTTTGCGCAATGCTATCAAGGTACTGTTGTGAAATGAACGCCGGCTGTACATAGTTTACCGCAACAGGATTAAGCTGATGCTCATTGCGGATATTATTTTTCCATACATAGCCAAAGCCTGCACGGAATGAGTTCATACGGTAGAGCTTTTGCTTTACTAATACATCCCAGGCCAGCAGCATATTGGTCTTGGGTATAAAGCCGCCCTTATTGCCCACACTGAAAAACGGGGTAAGGAAACGGGGAAAAGAAAGATTGGCCTCCAGTCCGTACCGGTAGGTATTATATCCTTTCAGTTGCCCGCTGTACTGTACTTCAAAGCCCCCGGTGGCATCAATAGCCAGCAGCTCCCCACCGCGGAAGGTGTTTCTTTTTCGCCAGCCTGCTGTTACGGAAGAGCCGGTGAGGTTATTCGACTTGGTACTGCCGTTTACTTCCGCCCTTAATGCCTGCCGCGGAAAAGGAGTGAGGTAGTAATACGCATTGAGTTTAGCCGAATCTGAGCCGGGTACTATCTCCAGCCTGTTCTTCACAAACTTAAACAGGCCGAGGTTTACCAGGCGGCTGAGCGTGGCATTGTGATCAGTAACATTGTACCGGTCACCGGGAGCAAACTGCATGGTGTGCTCAAAAAGGCGCGGCTTGTATTGCTTCTGCCGGTCGAGCACATAATATCCTTTATAAAATCCGGCGGCGTTTTTGGCCGTATCGGAATCGGCAGAGTTAAGTCGAAAGCCCGGAAAAATAAATACATCATTGATATAATAAGGCTGCCTTACCATAGCAGGTGCCTCCGGCTTCACTTTTACATACAGGTTTACCTTGTTTTCGCCGATGGTGCTGTCGGTATGTATAATAAGAAAGCCCGGGTCAAAATAATAAAACCCTCTTTCCTTTAATGCTGCATCTATGCGGTTACGTTCATCTTTTATAGTACCAAGGTCAAAAGCATTGCCGGGGCGTAATAACGTTTTATCTTTTATGCTGTCAATTGTCCGCTCCAGTATGGATGAGGCAGTGTCAAAAAACACGCTATTAATAAAATACCGGGGGCCAGTTTGCACGGTATAATTTGCAGATGCTGTTTTATTTTTTATCGTAGTATCTCCCTGTACGTGTGCTTTAAAGTAGCCGGTATTTTCCAGTGTGCTTTGCAGCACTTTCACATTCCTGTCAAGGTTGACATCACTCAGCAATACCGGCGGCTCTCCCAGCTTGTTTTTAATCCAGTTCCGGAAAGAACCTTCCTTTTTCGGGTTACCGGCCAGGTTGTAAAAGCCCAGCTTTACCCGCATGCCCAGTATCTTTTTATTGGGCTTTGGCCGCACCAGGCTATGCAGTTCATCTTCCAGGCTGCGGCGCTCTTTACCTTTCAGTGGTGTGCTGTCAATTTTTACAGTGGCTCCTGTATACAGCGCATCACCTGCCGGAATTTTTTTCAGGTTGCTGCAGGCTGCCAGCATCACAGCACTTATTATAAATAATATGTAGTGGCAATTTCTGCTCATGGCTCTCCTTCCCTTTTTACCGGCTGGCTTTCATTTTTTTCAGCCTGCTGCTTATTTTCTTCCTGCTCCTGTTTCTCTCTTTGTTCCCTGCGCTGGCGGCGCAGCGCTTCCCTTTTCTTTTTGCCCTGGAATATCTGTTCAAATTTGTTATAGTCCAGCGTGATGATAAAGCTTACTCCTGTTTCCACCACATAACCATCTATCACCCCCTGGTAATCATTTTTGCGGTAAGCCCGCAGCTTATACCTGCCGTCACTGCTGAGCGCATAGTCAATGGCCACATTACCGGCAATATTATTGGCCTGCTGGTTACTGTTTTGCGGCCCTTCCAGCGCAAAGTTGCTGCCGACTGTTACAGTCAGCCGGTCATTGAGCAGCCGCTTGGAAAGTCCCACATTCAAATCAGTTCTTTCTGCTTTTTCCCCGGTGGTATAGTCATCAGAGGATTCAAGGCCGAGATTAATATCCACACCTTCAATCAGCCCTTCGGCAATACGGTTCAGTTGCTCTGTGAGCAGCTTCGTTACGCTTTGCCGCAGCACCGAGCTGGCGGATATGCCCGAAGAAGTGTTAAAGGGATTTTCCGCTACAAAACGGTTGAGCAGCAGCAGTGAGAACACCTGCTTATTCATATCGCCCGGCGACTGGCGCAATTGCTCCAGCTTGGTGCGCACATTGGCAAGTATATCGTTGGATACGCTGTAGCTTTTATTTTCCGGCAGGATGATATCAAAGCTGATCTGCGGCTTCAGCAGCTCTCCTTCCATACGCAGCATTACATCAAAGGGCAGGCGCTGCAGATAAGTATTTCTTTCCTGCACCGAAATGTTTTCATCGAGCTGCCCTTTTACCAGGTCGAGCGGCGCGGTATTGGCCACATATTTGGCCGTGATATCAACGTTGGCGCTGGTAGGCTCTCCTTCCCAGATTATCTTACTCCCTTTTTGTATATCAAATTTTTTGCGGAGCATGTTGAAAGAAAGCTCATACGCTCCCTGCTCCAGCTCATAGGTACCCACCATCGTGATCTTACCGCTGGGGTCAATGCCGGTATTCAGTTGCGCCTCTCCCCGTACATTCAGAAAATCGCCATTGCCTTCATCAATGATCAGGGTAAAGTCGGCTCCTTTATCTATTTCCACATTCAGCGATACATCCATGCCGGTTATTGCAGAAGTATTCAGCGAATCATACGACGCCATAAAAAGCGAGTCATTCAGTGGCGCATCCATATCCACAAACACCACCACGCCATCCCGCTCCACCACACCGGGATCGCTCTGGGGCAGCACTACGGTCATTTTTGTTTTATCGTTAATGGTCAGCCGCCCGTCCACGGCAGGGGCCGCTTCCGTACCTTCTATTTTCAGGTTGGTATTAAAATAAAGCTCACCCCAAAACAGCTTGTTATCTTTTTTGGTGCTGCTCAGTGCTTTGAAATTGTCAGCCCTCACCGCCAGGTCAAACCGGTAGTTGGTAAAATTAGTCGTTGCCATGGTACCATTAATGCTGAGGTCATTGCCGGCCGAATCTTTTACCTGGAAGCGGTTGAACCGGATACCCTGCTCATCCACCTGTATTTTTTCATTATCAATAGTAAAATAACTGTTGAGCATTGCCACATTAAAGCCCGCCTGGTTAAACCCGAGATCCCCTTTTATTTTTGGCTGGGCCAATGAGCCGCTTATTTTAAACTGCCCGTTCAGGTGTCCCTTCGCATCCTTGATAGCGCCGCCGGCAAATGCTTCTGCTGTTTTCATGGGCAACTGTTTTAAATCGAGGCTCATGTCCAGGGAAGAAAGGTTAGTATTATAAGTTCCTTTTACCAACGCATCATTTCCTCTTCCGCTCAATGCTACATCTGCTGTGTAGATGCCCGGTGTGGTATTCTCTATTTTTACTGCCAGGTCGCCTACAGTATCACGCTGGTAGCTCAGATCGCTGATGCGCAGATCGCCGGTAAATAAGGGAGTAGCTGCCAGGTCACGCACTTCCAGCTCACCGGTAATATTTCCATCCACAATAGCAGCATCAGGCATCACCATAGCAGTAAGTGTGGCAATCTGAAAATTATTAAACCGTACCTGCATAGGCGCATTGGGCGCAGCAGACAGGCTGTTTAATAATAGCTGCTGGTCATTTTGCTGCAGGTTAAAATGGCTGGCATAGATACCATCGCCGGTAATGCGTACAAGATTATCAGCAGGCAGTTGCCATTTTTCATAATTAAGCAATAACCCCTGCGGCTTCAGCGCCAGTTGTATATCGCCTTTATCATCCTGCCGCAGCAGGCCGCCCAGCATATATTTATCCTTTGCTGCCTTATCTTTTATTGCCAGGTCAAAATCAATTTCGTTATTGGCCAGCGAAGCGGTAAGCACAGTGCTGTCCATAGCAAGGCTGCCGCCGGCGCTGAATTGCTGTAGCCCGGCTTTCACCTGCAATGCGCTATCGGTGGTATTGGCAGTAAGGCTGAGCCCGGTAATACGGTTGCCGTTAAAAATTATATCCTTTCCCTGGAGCGATGCCTGTATGCCATCTGCAGATGAAAACCGGGACTGCAGGTTCACTCCTTCTATTTTTTCCACGCCTGGTACCAGCGAGCGCAGCAGCGGACGATCCTGTATGGTTCCTGCAATCGTAAAATCATACGGATCGGTTTGCTTTTTTATACTGCCCGGGGCTGAAATAGCGTAATAGGGATCTATTGCCCGGATAAATATATCCGGCAACTGTGTAAGCTGATACTGGCCCTGCAACCGCAGATGGGCAATATCGCTTTGCAATTGTAAAAAGCGCTCCTCATTTTCCATACCGGCTGCC
>DAOLFO010000093.1:0-10741 GCA_035326305.1 Chitinophagaceae bacterium | reverse complement strand
GCATGTGCATCTATATTAGCAGTACTTACAACTGTATTGGTTAATTTGGTTACATAATAAGCACCTCCTACAACATCTAATTGATTCTCCTTTTTTAATTCTTCTACCAGTGTTAAAATATCAATTGGAATGCTGCGTTGCTGCATATTCTGCATTGATTTGAAAATAATTTGATGTGCTTCTACATAAAAACATTCTGGTTTAAGGTTTGCATCTGTAACTGTATCAAAAGCTCCTTTTTCTAAAAGTATTGCACCCAATACTGCCTCTTCTAACTCTCTTGCCTGAGGTGGTATTTTGCCATATACCATTGTGCCAAGGTCTACCGTCGTTCTTCTTTTTTGCTTCCTGTCCTTATTTAGATTAGATATATCCATGTTCAGCTATAGCGATAAAAGTAACACCATTGATATTTACCAATGACTTTGGGGCTTTTTCCTGTCTTGTTGTAAGAAAAGATTTTCTCTCTTTGCTAAGGGAATGTTTCCGCAGTCAGGGAGCGAAAATAGCTTTGTCTGCTCATTCAGAAACAGATTTCATTCTATTTTTCTTTCTCCCCATTTTGCTTAAGTTTTCTACAGGTTTATCCACAATCCGCCAGTCACCGGCCTTTTCAATTTACTTAAAAAAAAGCTCCTTTTGCTGAAAAAGATATGCACCTGCGTGAAACCATCAGCCCTGCTTGCATCACCCTGCCCGCATTTGCCCCTTTGCTTCATTTCTC
Source organism: Chitinophagaceae bacterium (assembly GCA_035326305.1). Classification (GTDB taxonomy): domain Bacteria; phylum Bacteroidota; class Bacteroidia; order Chitinophagales; family Chitinophagaceae; genus DAOLFO01. Next base: position 10,017 of record DAOLFO010000093.1, on the reverse strand, counting down.
CTTTACACTGCCGGCTTTATGTTATCTTCGCAGCCAATAAGCACCGGAAGAAAATGACGATCTCGTATAAATGGCTGAGCGAATACCTGCCTGTTGTTATCGAACCTGAAAGACTAAGCCGCATTCTTACTTCTATCGGACTGGAAGTGGAAGCCATGCATAAATATGAAGAAGCCCGTGGCGGCCTGAAGGGCCTGGTCATAGGGGAAGTGCTGACTACGGAAAAGCACCCGAATGCAGACAAGCTGACACTGACCACCGTAAATACAGGCAATGGCCAGCCGCTGCAAATAGTTTGCGGGGCGCCCAATGTGGCAGCCGGCCAGAAAGTGGTGGTAGCCCCGGTGGGTGCTACCATCTACCCCGCACAGGGAGATCCGCTTACGATGAAGGTGGCTAAAATAAGAGGCGTGGAAAGCCACGGAATGATTTGTGCTGAAGACGAAATCGGGTTGGGCACCTCCCACGCCGGCATTATGGTGCTGCCGGCAGATACAGCACCCGGCATTGCTGCTGCCGATTATTTCAAACCTTATGAGGATATTATTTATGAAATAGGCCTTACGCCCAACCGTATGGATGCCATGAGCCACTGGGGCGTGGCCAGGGATGTATGCGCTTATTTATCCCATCACGATAAAAAAGACAGCAAGCCCAAACTGCCGTACAGCAACGGATTTAAAGCCGATAATGATACACTCCCCATCGCTGTAAAGGTAGAAAGCCCCGAAGCCTGCCCCCGCTACTCCGGTGTCAGCATCAGCGGTATCACCATCGGCGAATCCCCGCTCTGGCTCCGGCAGAAGCTAAAAGCTATCGGCCTGCGCCCTATTAATAATATTGTAGACATTACTAATTATATACAGCACGAAACCGGGCAGCCGCTGCATGCTTTTGATGCAGATAAAATTGCCGGTGGCCGTATCATTGTCAGGCATCTCCCGGAAGGCACGCCTTTTATCACCCTTGATGAAAAAGAAAGGAAGCTGAGCAGCCAGGACCTGATGATTTGTGATGAGAAGGGCGGTATCTGCATAGCCGGTGTATTTGGCGGGCTGCATAGCGGTGTATCCGAAAGCACCACCCGCATTTTCCTGGAAAGCGCCTGCTTTAATGCAGTGAGTGTAAGAAAAACTTCCTTTCGCCACGGGCTCCGCACCGATGCTGCCAGCCGCTTTGAAAAAGGCACAGACGTTTCTGCCACAGTAAATGTGCTGAAGCGTGCCGCCCTGCTGATAAAAGAAATTGCCGGCGGGCAAATTTCTTCAGCGCTGACAGATATTTACCCTGACCCGGAAGAAAAAAAGCAGGTAACATTAAAATACCATTACCTGAAAAAACTGAGCGGCAAAAATTATCACCCGGATACCGTTAAAAATATTTTGCTGAGCCTCGGATTTGAAATTGCAAAAGAAGGAATAGATGAGCTGAGGGTAGCGGTGCCTTATCACAAACCTGATATCAGCCTGCCTGCCGACCTGGTGGAAGAAATATTGCGCATAGACGGGCTGGACAATATCACTATCCCTGATGCTATCACCATCACACCGGCAGTGGAGGACAATCCCCTGCCAGCTTTGTACCAGGAAAAAACAGCAGGCTACCTGGTGGGTCTCGGGTTTCATGAAATAATGACCAACTCCATTACAAACACGGCCTACTTCAGCGAAGAGGAGTTGGCAGGCGCTGTTAAAATGCTGAACAGCCTGAGCGCTGAGCTGAATGTGATGCGGCCATCCATGCTGGAAACGGGGCTGGAATCTGTTGCCTACAACCTCAACAGGCGTAATACCGATTTACGTTTTTTTGAATTTGGTAAAGTATACAGCACGTCCGGGGCCGGCCAGTACACAGCAGCTAACCAGCTATGCCTGTATATGACAGGTGGCGGCTACCAGTCGGGATGGCGCACGAAAGAGCAGCCGGCCGATTTTTTTGCCATTAAAGGAATTGTGCAAAATATTTTTGCCCTGATGGGCATCCCCCCTGCTTCTGCACTTGTAGCTGCGCACCCCAAGCTGGACACCGCTTTGCAATGGACCTATAACAATATGGTGCTTGCCGAAGCAGGTATGGCCGGCGAAAAGATTAAGCAGCGCTTTGATATCCGGCAGCCGGTGGGCTTTGCCGTTTTTCACTGGGATGTGCTGATGGAAATAAAAAGCCGGGCAAAGCCCGCTGCCTTTACAGAAATACCCAAATACCCTTCGGTACAGCGGGACCTGGCACTGGTGGTGGACAAATCGCTGGCTTATGAAGCCGTGGAGCAGGCAGTGCGCCGGCTCAGAATTGCGCAGTTGCGCTCTGTGTCCTTATTTGATATTTTTGAAAGCGAAAAGCTGGGCGCCGGGAAAAAATCCCTTGCCATCAGCTTTACCTTCCAGGATGATGAAAAAACACTGACCGATGCGGAAATAGACGGATGGATGAAAAAAATCATGAGCAGCGCAGAGAAAGACCTGCAGGCTGAGATCAGAAAATAATCACAGGAAGATATCATTTTCTTTCTTTGGCACTACCCTTGATAGCTACAGGAAACGATTACTGAAAATTCATAACGGTGACCCCAACTGAGCAACAGGTAAAGCGGATAAACGAAAAGCTGCAATGGCTGATCAGGCAGTATGCTGCCCTGCAAAAAGAAAATGAGCAGTTGAAAAAAGAAGCCGGTGAGCTAAAGAAAGCTGCCGGACGCAGCAGTGAGCTGGTGCATAGCCTGGAGCAGCAGGTAGCCGTGCTTAAATTCAGTAATGCAGATATGTCAGAGGAGGAAAAGAAAGCGTTTGAAAAGAAATTAGGCGCTTACATAAAAGAAATTGACCGCTGCATTGCTATGCTGAGCAGGTGAGGTGTCAGATTCTTTTTACAAGGCTTACTTTCATTTCATCATCTCCCTGCGACAGTTCCACTGTGTACCGGCCATAAGGAAGATCATTCAGGCCCGACCAGGTGAAATGTTCTTTTTCCCTGACGACCTGTTTTTCGATCATGCTGCAAACACTTCCTTTGTCATCGCGGAGAATGGCACGAAGAGAGTGCCCTTTGGGAGCATGCAGCTCAAACTGTAGTGCATCAATAAAAATTGATGGCTTAACTTTAGCAAACATGGTGGCTTATGTTTTGGTTTGACGCCTTCGAAGGGGTGGGATTAAATGCTACGGTGGTTCGAAAAGGGTGTCAGATATACTTTAACCTTAACGCTGAAACCGAATGTAGTAACAGTTTTTGAAAAATGCAAATTATGAATGAGTTAATTGCAGCAAATATCCTGATAGCCGACAGGAACTACCGGATAAAAGTAGAGCCGAAAGACGAAGAAGCGGTGAGGCGCACCGTCAAAATCATCAATGATAAGATACTGGAGTTTAAAACCCAGTTTGCCGGTAAGGATATGCAGGACTATATAGCCATGGTCATAATCTGGTATGCCACACAGGCCGGGGAGCAGCAGGGCACATCCGGAGAAGAGCTGGGCAGGCAACTGCAGAGAATGGAAGACCAGCTTGACAGCCTGGGCGGCCACCTGCCCTGATTGTATATTTCACCCAAACCAAATTCCCCTATCCGCCTGCTGATAACCAGCCAGGTACATATTTACTTCATTTACCAGTATCCCTGGCAGCAGTGGCTGCAGGCTTATTTTTTTAATACCTGCCCCGGTTTCAGGGGCTTATCCAGTTTTTATCACAAATTCTTATCTTCGCCCACTACTTATCTCATATTAGCATTATGGATAAAGGGACAACATACAATATTGTGAATCAGTTAAAAACTACAACTCCCAATGGATATACTTTCCATCATCATAGGCATTGCCGCACTTATCGTGGGTATCATCCTCGGTAAGTTCATTTTTGCAAAAAACACGCAGCAAAAGGTACAGGAAGCAGAAATTCAGGCGCAAAAAATCATTTCCGAAGGGCAATTAAAAGCAGAAACATTCAGGAAAGAAAAAGAGCTGGAAGCAAAGGAAAAGTTTGTACAGCTCAAAGCCGCCCACGACAGGGAGGTAAACGACCGCAACCGCAAGCTGAACGACAGCGAAAACCGCATCCGCCAGAAGGAGCAGTCCATCAACCAGAAAGAAGGCAGCCTGGAAAAGCAGATTAAAGAAAATGAGGCCATCAAGGACAACCTCAACCGCCAGATAGACCTAATCAATATCAAGCGTACCGAACTGGAAAAGCACCAGGAAGAGCATATCCGCAAGCTGGAAAAAATAGCCGGCCTCTCTGCGGAGGAAGCCAAAAGCCAGCTCGTGGACAGCCTGAAAAATGAAGCACGGACACAAGCCCTTGCCCTGCAGCAGGAAATCATTGACGAAGCCAAGCAAAAGGCAAATAAAGAAGCCCGCAAAATCATCATCCAGACGATACAGCGTACCGCTGCTGAGCAGGCCATAGAAAACTCAATTACTGTATTCAACCTGGAAAGCGATGAGATAAAAGGACAGATTATCGGCCGCGAAGGCCGGAATATCCGGGCGCTGGAAGCCGCCACGGGGGTTGACCTCATAGTGGACGACACACCGGAAGCCATCCTCTTATCCAGTTTTGACCCGCTGCGCCGGGAAATTGCCCGCCTGAGCCTGCAGCGGCTGGTGGCCGATGGCCGTATCCACCCTGCCCGTATCGAAGAAATTGTAGAGAAAACCCGGAAGCAGATAGAAGAGCAGGTAATGGAAATTGGTGAAAGAACAGTAATAGAATTGGGTATACACGGCCTGCATAAAGAGCTGGTAAGGATGGTAGGGCGTATGCGCTTCCGCTCCTCCTACGGTCAGAACCTGCTGATGCACAGCCGGGAAACAGCTAACCTCTGCGCCACCATGGCGGCAGAACTGGGGCTTAATCCCAAGCTGGCCAAAAGGGCCGGACTGCTGCACGATATAGGCAAAGTACCGGATGAGGAAAGCGAACTGAGCCATGCCCTGCTCGGCGCCAAGCTGGCGGAAAAATATGGTGAAAACCCTGCCGTGGTAAATGCCATAGGCGCCCACCACGATGAGATGGAGATGCAGTATGTCATTTCTCCCATTGTACAGGCCTGCGATGCCATCAGCGGTGCAAGGCCCGGTGCCCGCCGCGAAATCATGCAGCAATACCTGCAGCGCATCAAAGACCTGGAAAACCTTGCAATGTCCTACACTGGCGTGGAAAAAGCCTATGCCATACAGGCCGGCCGGGAGCTGCGGGTGATTGTGGAAGCCGAAAAAGTATCAGACGGGGATTCAGAAAAGCTGTCTTTTGAAATAGCCCAGAAAATACAGACCGAAATGACATTTCCGGGGCAAATAAAAGTAACCGTGATACGGGAAAAAAGAACGGTGAACGTAGCAAGATAGGGCGTTTTAAAGGTTTAAGATTTAAAGGTTTAAGGTTGGGAACGCCTGCAGGGCCGGGTTATCCCTTAGCATTGAAACCGGTAAGCCTGTAAAGGAATAAAACTTTTAACCCCTTAAAACTTATAAACTAACAAACTTTTCCCTACCTTTGCCATCCTTAAAAAAAGAGAGTCATGAGCGCTATTGCATATGTACATGAGCAGTTGAGCAAGAAAAAAGAGTTTCCTGCTTTCAAACCCGGTGATAATATTACCGTTAACTATAAAATCATTGAAGGAAACAAGGAGCGTATCCAGTCTTTCAAAGGTGATGTAATCAAGACCCAGGGTACCGGCTTCACCGCCAGCTTTACTGTACGTAAAATCTCTGACGGCGTGGGTGTTGAGCGGGTATTTCCCTATGCCTCTCCCAATATTGACTCTGTAGTGCTGAACAAAACAGGCCATGTGCGCCGCGCCAAGCTGTTTTACCAGCGTAAAAGAAGCGGTAAAAGCGCCCGTATCAGGGAGAAAAGAATGGTTACTGCTGCTGCAGAACCAGCTAAATAAGAAACATTTACTGAACTATAAAGACCCGGCTTGCCGGGTTTTTTTTGTGCCCTGCGAAAACGATAGCGCAGGCACTATCATATTTTTAATAATACTAACTATCTTTGATACCTAATATTTCGATTACTATGATACAGACAAATTTGCTGGGTATGCTGGGTACTAATGAGATTATCATTATTCTCATTATCGTGTTGTTGCTTTTCGGAGGCCGCAAAATTCCTGAGCTGATGCGCGGGCTGGGTAAAGGCGTTCGTGAGTTTAACGATGCAAAGACCAATGTGAAAAAAGAAATAGAAGATAGCGCCAGCGATATCAAAAACTCCTGAGGCGCACTTTACTTCTGTTTTTATCACCTTACTTTTTTATTTCAAAAAAAGAGTGACTGCTTTTGTTTGAATTTTCTTCCATTGCACAGTATCACCGCAGGCTGCAGGAAGGGTCGGTTACCTGTGTGCAGGCTGTAACGCACTACCTGCAGGCTATCCGCTCCGGCCAGCGGCTGAATGCATTTACTGAAGTATACGAAGAAGAAGCGCTGCAAAGAGCGGAAGCGCTGGACACGCAGCGAAGCAACGGGAGTCCCTGCGGCAGGCTGCATGGTGTTGTTATCGGCATCAAAGATGTAATTTGCTACAAAGACCACCAGGTCACTGCCGCATCCCGCATATTACAGGGATTTGTTTCGGTATACTCTGCCACGGCTGTAGAAAGGTTGCTGGCAGAAGGCGCCATCATCATCGGCAGCCTCAACTGTGATGAGTTTGCCATGGGCTCCACCAACGAAAACTCTGTATACGGCCGGGTACATAATGCTGCGGATGAAAGCCGGGTATCGGGCGGGTCATCAGGCGGGTCGGCAGTGGCGGTACAGGCGGGCTTGTGCATGGCCGCACTGGGCAGCGATACCGGCGGCTCCGTACGGCAGCCGGCAGATTTTTGCGGGGTAATCGGCCTGAAGCCTTCCTATGGCCGCATATCACGCTACGGCCTGATTGCCTATGCATCTTCTTTTGACCAGATTGGCATTTTTGCCACAACTGTTGCAGATACAGCACTGCTGCTGGAAGTGATGGCCGGGGCCGATGAATATGACAGCACCGTATCTGCCCTTTCAGTCCCCCATTATTCATCTTTGCCGGATAAAGAAGAGAAGAAGACCTGTAAAATAGCCTACTTTGAAGAAGCGCTGAACCATCCGGCGATTGACCCGGAAATAAGCCGGGCCATAAAAGATAAAATAGCTGCGCTGAGAGCCGCCGGGCACCAGGTAGAAGCCGTGCCCTTTCCCCTGCTGGATTATGTAGTGCCTGCTTACTATGTGCTTACCACTGCCGAAGCCTCATCCAACCTGTCGCGGTATGACGGCATCAAGTACGGCTACCGTGCCAGCACCCCGGCCAGCGCCGGCCTGGACACGCTTTACAAAACAACCCGCTCACAGGGCTTTGGTAAAGAGGTGAAGCGGCGCATTATGCTGGGCACCTTTGTGCTGAGCGCCGGGTACTACGATGCCTACTTTACCCGGGCTCAAAAAGTTAGAAATTTGTTATATCAGCAAACCCAACTGATATTCAATGATTATGACTTCATTATATCGCCCAACAGCCCTTCCGTAGCCTTTAAAGCCGGGGAAAAAACTGCAGACCCTGTTGAGATGTACCTGGCTGACATCTATACCGTTATGGCCAACCTGGTGGGTATTCCCGCTATTTCCCTCCCTCTTTTCCGCCACAGCACTGGCATGCCTTTTGGCCTGCAGGTTATGACAAACCGGTTTGAAGAGTTATCTTTGCTCCGCTTTTCTAACCTGTTAATGCAGGCGTAACAAACCGCCGCAACCATCTTCGACTGTTTTAAATAGTTGATTTTCTGAACCAAAGCAGAAGTTGATTTTTAAAAAAAGGAATTGTAATGGTAAAAAGAACCGGGTTGATTTTTGTGCTGGGCCTTATTTGCACAGGATATGTTTCTGCGGCTGACCCTGCCGGCAGCCTTATGGCAGATGATACGGCCGGCCTGCTTCAAAAGGACACGCTGATTACAGATATCGCCGCTGCCCCTGCAGACCCAAAAGATGAATTAAAAGCGCTGCTCACCGAAAGCAGCGGCACTGCCACGTCCCGCATAAGCCGGGAAGATATGCACCCGGAAGCCGCTCTCTTCCTGGAGTCGTACAGTGAAAAATTTACCACCACACTGGAAAATGTAAAAGATAAAGGCCGCCCGCAGCTTGACATCATTGAGGGTATCCTTGAAAAAAATAATCTCCCCAAAGAGCTGAAATACCTGGCAGTGATAGAATCTTACCTGCAAAATGCAGCCCGCTCAAGAGTAGGTGCGGTAGGAGCCTGGCAGTTTATGCCTGCCACAGCCCGTAATATGGGTCTGCGGGTAACCCGTAAGATAGACGACCGCAAAAACCTGGCAAAAAGCACCCAGGCCGCTTCTAAATACCTGCAGATGCTGTACAAGATGTATGGCGACTGGCTGCTGGTGATAGCCGCCTACAATGGCGGCCCCGGCAAAGTAAATGCCGCTATTAAAAAAAGCGGCAGCGCTGACTTCTGGACGCTGCAGCGCTACCTGCCTGCCGAATCCAGGAACCATGTGAAGAAATTTATTGCCACTCATTATATACTGGAAGGCAGCGGCAGCATCACCACGCTTACTAAAGAAGAAGCCGCCAGTTGGCTGGCCGAACAGGAACTGGCCAGTGCTGAAACGCCGGAAGGGCATATCAGCCGTACTATCAAAGGGCGCTACCTGGCAGCCATCATCGCTGAGCATGTGGCCATGGACTTAAAAGAGTTTTTGAAGGCAAATCCCAACTTTGACAATCACATTGCAGAGAACGGCACTTATGAGCTGAAGCTCCCGGCCGAAAAAATGGATGTATTTGTGACTAAAAAATCCCGGATACAGGAAGAGTGCATGCAAATACTGCTGAAGCAGGTTAGCTATACAGAAGTTTCCTCTATGAAATAACGATGGTGGTGATAAGGATAAATACAGCGGGAACCGTTATCCTTCCGCAGCCTTTTCACCAGTATGCTTCAGGGCGGCCATCATCAGCCGCAACTCCCCAAAGCCGATACCGGGCAGCAGCTCCTTCAACTGTGTAAGACTGGCCTCCGGGCTTTGAGCAAAGGCAGCACTGATTTTTGCCTGCTTTTCTTTGGCCAGCACATCATCCACCGATACTTCGCCTGTTTCAATATAATGGGCCAGGTGCCCCTCAATAGTTTGAACCGTCAGCCCTCTTTCCTTTGCAATTTCGCTGACAGCCCTTCCCTGCTTAAACAATCCCAGGCTTACTGCCTTTGTATCTGTTTTTTCTTTTTTAGGCCTGCTTTCTTTTTCCTTTTTACCTTCCGCCACATATGCCTGCATATTGGTTTCCAGTCCATGCTTTTCGCAGTAGTCTGCGATGATATCAATGATATCATCCCCATACCTGTCCACCCTGGCTTTTCCAAATCCTTTTATTTTTCCAAGGTCGTTTTTATTGAGCGGCAGGTAAGCAGATAAGCTTTTCAGTGTTTCAGCATTGGCAATCATGTATACGGGCAATGCCGTTTCCTCAAAAACAATATCCCGCCAGCGCTTCAGCGTTTCAAACAGCTCCGGGTTTTCCACCCCGGTAAGGTTTTGCTTTTTCCCGCTTGCGTAAGAAGTAATGCTGAATTTTGACTGCGCAAAAGCCAGCTTATGTTTCAGGTAGGCGCCCAGCTCAAAGGGCTGCCTGCAGTAGCTGATATAATATTGTGCCGTAAAAACAGCAAGGGCCAGCTCCCTCAGCGCTTCATCTGTCTCATTAGCCACATCCTTATATTCTGTTACCAGCGGATGATTTTTTACCCTGTCTGCCCAATAGGACAGCCTGCTTTCAAAATGCCGGGCAGCATCACTAATACGTTTTTGCAGGGTACTGTTTTTTTCTATCACCGGCTCCTCCTTCAGCATGCTGAAGATATGCCCGATAAATCTTTCACCCACCTGCTTATCATCCAGGAATTGCTGGTACGCCTGCAGTACCTGGTTAATGCCCTCTTCATTTAATTTTTGCCGGTGCTGCTGTACAGCGCTGCTCAAATGACTGAACGCGGTATTTATTTCATCAAA
>DAOLFO010000440.1:0-2164 GCA_035326305.1 Chitinophagaceae bacterium | reverse complement strand
AAGACCGCTTCCGGGATTCCTTTTTACAAAAGAAGATTGCAGCATGCCCTGCAATGGCTGTTTGGGATAATAGCCAAGCAGCAATACATTTGCATTATAATAATTATCCGAATAACGCAGGTAATCCGTGACCCGGCTGATGCGGCCATTGTTCACTTCAAAGTCATACTCCGGCACTCTTTCACCACCAAAGACTGTCAGCTTTTCTGAAAACCCGGCAGAAGAAAAATGCTCCCAGTCAAGCGACAGTTGTGAAGCAATAGCAGAAAAAGCAACCGGCTTGAATGTAGAGCCGGGGCCGGGATTCATCCGCAGCAGGTTCAGGTTGCCAATCTGCTTGCGCAGCAGTGATTGCGAAACAAACCCGTCATCGCCGGAAAGCGTACGGTTGAATGCCGCCTTCTGATTGGGATCCGGCCTCTCCATTCCTTTAATAAAATCTGCCATGGCGATCAGCCTGCCGTTACCGTCTGCAATGCAGACAGCATATTCAGCCCCTTTTTCATAGCTGTTATCAGCATCCATCATGCTGCGGATCATCGCTGTCAGCGAATCCATCATTTCATAATTGAGCGAAATGACAGCATCCTTTGCTTTATTATCTGCCCTGGTATAGTCAGCCGCAATCGCTTCAGCAAAATTCCTGGCCCAGATAAATCTTTCTGCCAGCGGATAGGTATAATACCTGCTGCCATTGACATAATAATTTTTCATAAATGCATCCGGCTCCGCCAGCAATGTTTGCTGCCTGCCGCTACGGCTGTCCGTCAGCAGCAGGCGGGATGGATTTTGCAGCAGCAGGCTATCTCCCTGCCGCAATGAGATCAGCCGCCCCTCCTGCTCTGCCTGCCACTCTCTGCCGGACTGGTTGACAAGGTAGAGTGCCGTATAAAAACGCTCTGTACCCGGATTGCGGAAGCTGAGCTTCCAGTCCTGGCTAAGCGGCCTGTCGGGCTCCCAGGTATAGCTGCTTAGCCGATGGTTGATAACGGTTCCGGCATTTGCATCCCAGAAAGAAATATTATAGGTAGTTGTATCTCCAAATACATTGCCCGTCCATACCTGCTGCAGGTGCGGGGGCGGCTCCACCCGGAAATAGTTTTCGTTGACGGCCAGTTGCGGGCTACCCTGGCTCGTACTGAGGAAAAGCATGCGCCGCTGATCAGTATGGCGGGCAAACCCGGCATGAGCATACGCATTCATTTCATTCAGGAAAAAAGGATTGTCCCCTGCACCCATACCGGCACGCAGCATATTGCGCAATGAATCGGTAAACAGCTCATCTTTCTTTGCCAACGTCAATCGCCGGGTAGCAGCAGCCGTATCAAAGTATTGTAGTACCGGCTGCAGGTGGGCCTGCACATAGCTGTCCATTTCTGCGGCCAGGTTGTCTACACCAAATTCCCTGTTTTTATTAAACACCGGCTTTACCACAAACAGCAATACAGCCAGCAGCCCGAATACAATGAGCCCCGGCAATATTTTTTTCCTGTTGGCATATTGCTGCAGCGGTATTTTATGAAAAAATAAAACTACGATGGTGATGAGCAGTGCAGGAAATAAAACCGACTGCTTGCTGAGTATGCTGCCAAACGGCAGGTCCTGCCCAAAGAAAATATACCGGCCCGTAGCAGCCAGTATCACCAGCAGGGCGGTGATGAGCAAATAATTAAGCAGGGAGAAACCGGCAGTAACAGCAGGATAGCTGGTATTGGTACGGTTAGTAAAATCAGGGTACAGCTTATAAAACGAAGCCAGCATGACTACCGGCAATAATAAAAGCAGGGCATAGAGCAGTACCGATGTCATACCATGCTCTGCCACCAGGAAGCGGCTGGCCACCAGGTCTGTTGCCTGCGCATTGTATTTAGCGCCTTTGTTTTGCGGAGCATGCGGCAGCAGGTGAAAACCGGTCTGCTTAGCCGCCGGGTTATTTTCCTCATGGATAAACGTATTAATGAACCACTGGTTTTGCGCCGCCCTGATAACCGGCTCATAGGTTTTGCCTTCTTTATATGCCGAAGTAATCGCTTTATCCGCCGGCATGGTGAGCACATCAATACGGTAGCGGGTCACTGCCGCTTTGGACAATATCCTTTCTTTTGGAAAAAATAAAAAGGCAATAGCAAATAAGCCCGCTGCAATGCCAATGCCCGCCAGCTTC
>DAOLFO010000092.1:0-10761 GCA_035326305.1 Chitinophagaceae bacterium | reverse complement strand
AAGGATCTTATGTATGGGATGATAGTGGCGATCAATACCTGGATCTGTACGGTGGCCATGCGGTTATCAGCATTGGTCATACACATCCGCACTGGGTGCAGCGCATAGAGGAGCAACTGGAAAAAATAGCTTTCTATTCCAATTCAATAAAAATTCCCCTGCAGGTACAACTGGCAGAAAAGTTGGGGCAGGTGTCCGGCAAAAATGATTACCAGCTTTTTCTTTGCAACAGCGGGGCGGAAGCCAATGAAAATGCGCTGAAGCTGGCATCCTTTCATACCGGAAGAAAAAAAATAATTGCTTTTCAAAAAGCCTTTCACGGCCGTACATCACTGGCGGTATCGGTGACTGATAACAAAAATTATGTAGCCCCTGTCAATGAAACGGATAATGTGATTTTTCTTCCCTTTAATGATGAGCAGGCGCTGGAAGAAGCATTTAAAAAACAGGGCAAAGAAATTGCAGCCGTAATCATTGAAGGCATCCAGGGAGTGGGCGGCATTAATGTGGCTGCTGCATCTTTCCTGAAAAAAATCCGCAGCCTGTGCGATGAGTACGGGGCTGTTTATATCGCCGACAGTGTACAGTGCGGGTATGGAAGGAGCGGCAAGTTTTTCAGCCATGACTTTGCCGGGGTCAATGCCGATATCTACAGTATGGCAAAAGGAATGGGCAATGGCTTCCCGGTAGCGGGTATCATCATTGCCCCGCATATTAAGCCAAAGCATTTTCAGTTAGGAACTACCTTTGGTGGCAATCACCTGGCCTGCGCAGCGGCGCTGGCCGTACTGGAAATTATAGAAGAGGAAAAACTGATGGGCAATGCCGTAATGGTGGGCAAATACCTGAAAGAAGAGCTGGAGCAGATACCGGCGGTGAAAAACGTAAGGGGCCGTGGCCTGATGATAGGGTTTGATGTAACGGATGAATGTAAAGACCTGAAGAAAAACCTGCTGCTGAACCAGAAAATATTTACCGGCGAAGCAAAGCCGAATGTCATCCGGCTGCTCCCCTCACTGGCACTGAAGAAAAGAGATGCTGAAGCATTTATAGAAGCGGTGAAGGAAGAGGTAGCCCTGCTGGAGAATGTTTAATTGCAGATATAAATAAAAGAAAGAGGAATTGAAAAATTTTACTTCCGTTTATGACCTGGCTGCAGATGCAGGGGCTTTGCCGGGGGCAATCAATGCTATCGTTAAAAAAGCGTTAGCCTATAAGGCCAACCCGCTAAAGGATAAGGAACTGGGCAGGCATAAACGTATTGGCTGCCTTTTTCTCAATCCCAGCATGCGTACCCGCCTGAGTACACAGATTGCAGCACAAAACCTGGGAATGGAACCCATCGTATTTAATGTGGGCAGTGAAGGATGGGCGCTGGAGTTTGAAGAAGAGGCGATCATGAGCGGCAATACAGTGGAGCATGTAAAAGATGCGGCCCCTGTTTTTGGAAAATATTTTGATATACTGGCTATACGAACTTTCCCCTCGCTGAAAAACAGGGAGGATGACTACAGCGAATTGTATATAAAGCAATTTATCAAATACGCAGGTATCCCGGTGGTGAGCCTGGAAAGCGCAACCCTGCATCCGCTGCAGTCGCTTACGGATGTGATCACTATTACAGAAAATTTGCCTGCTGCGCCGGTAAAAAAACCTAAGGTGGTGCTCACCTGGGCGCCGCATGTAAAGCCCCTGCCGCAATGTGTGGCCAACAGCTTTTCGCAATGGATGAATGCCTGGGGTGAGGCGGATTTTGTTATCACCCACCCGGAAGATTATGAGCTGAGTGAGTCATTTACAAAAGGGGCCACTGTTACGCACCAGCAGGATGAAGCATTAAAAGATGCGGATTTTGTGTATGTAAAAAACTGGAGCACGTTCAACGATTACGGAAAGATTTACGAAAGCGATCCAAAGTGGATGCTGACCAATGAGAAGCTGGAGCAAACGAATAATGCAAAAGTCATGCACTGCCTGCCGGTACGCCGCAATGTAGAGCTGAGCGATGAGATACTGGACGGTCCCAGCAGCCTCGTGACACAGGAGGCATCTAACCGGGTATGGGCGGCACAGGCAGTACTGGCATCCATATTAGAAGCGAAGAAATGAGCCCAACTTTATCTATGCAGCCGGAATTGTATATAGTAAAAATTGGCGGGAATATTATTGACGATGAAGAGTCGCTGAATGATTTCCTGGAAAAATTTTCAAATTTGCCGGCCGGCAAAATACTGGTGCATGGTGGCGGCAAGCTGGCTACGCGGCTGGCTGATAAACTGGGCATCGAACAAAAGCTGATTGATGGCCGCCGCATTACAGATGCAGAAACACTGAAGGTGGTGACAATGGTGTATGCCGGCTATATCAATAAAAATATTGTAGCCAGGCTGCAGGCAAACAATTGTAATGCAATTGGTCTCTGTGGGGCGGATGCGGATGTGGTGCTGGCGCATAAGCGGAAGCACCCGGTGCTTGATTATGGCTTTGTGGGTGATGTGGATGCTGTCAATGCAGGATTTATACATACATTGATAGCGCAAAACATTACACCGGTATTTGCTCCCGTCACTCACGATCAGCAGGGACAACTGCTGAACACCAATGCGGATACGATAGCGCAGGAGCTGGCCAAAGCAATGAGTTCCCGCTACCGGGTTTCGCTGGTGTATTCGTTTGAGAAAAGTGGCGTATTGCTGGATGCAGAAGATGATGATACCGTAATCCCGGTGCTGAATGCTGATTTGTACCGGGATTTGAAAAGCAAAAAGAAAATATTTGCCGGCATGCTGCCAAAGCTGGACAATGCTTTTGCCGCCTTGCACAACGGGGTGCACAAAGTGATTATTGGCAGGGCGCAGGAGTTGCCGGGTCTGCTGGAGGGCACAGCCGGAACCACTATTGTGAATGAGTAATGAATACGACATATTATACCGGGAAGCCGGCGATCTGCTGCGTACATTGATCGCCATACCTTCCTTTAGCCGGGAAGAGGATAAAACAGCCAGCGCTATCTGTCTTTTTTTTGCTAAAAAAGGTATTCCGCACAGCCGGGTTGGCAATAATGTATATGCGCAGAATAAATTTTTTGATGAGAATAAGCCATCTATCCTGCTTAACTCGCACCATGATACGGTAAAGCCCAACAAAGGATATACCATTGATCCGTTTACACCTGTGGAGAAAGACGGAAAGCTGTATGGCCTGGGCAGCAATGATGCAGGCGGCTGCCTGGTGTCATTGATGGCCGTGTTTATTCATTTTTATGAAAAGGAAAACCTGGCATATAATATTGTCATTGCTGCCACTGCCGAGGAAGAAATATCCGGGAGCGGTGGCATAGAGTATACCCTGCCTTACTTGCCTGCCATTGATTGCGCCATAGTAGGCGAGCCTACAGAGATGAACCTTGCTGTGGCAGAGCGGGGGCTAATGGTGCTGGATTGCACCAGTTACGGCAGGGCCGGCCATGCTGCCCGCAACGAAGGTGAAAATGCCTTGTATAAAGCGATGCAGGATATAGCCTGGTTTCGTAACTATCGTTTTGAAAAAGATTCGCCGCTGCTTGGCCGCTCCCGCATGACGGTGACGGTGATAGAAACAGACAACAAGCAGCACAATGTAGTGCCTGCACGGTGCAGCTTTGTGGTGGATGTGCGGCTAAATGAGCTGTATACATTTGAAGAAGTGATAGCGCTCATACAGCAGCATGTGCAATGCGAAGTGGTGCCGCGAAGCACACGCCTTCGCTCCACTTCCATTGCTATGGATCATCCGCTGGTTCATGCAGGCTTAGCGCTGGGCCGTTCGTATTACGGATCACCTACTACATCCGATAAGGCGCTGATGCAATTCCCAACTTTGAAAATGGGGCCCGGCGATAGCGCAAGGAGCCATACGGCAGATGAGTATATTTATTTAGAAGAGATAAAAGACGGCATCCGTATCTATATTGAATTATTATCGCAGGTGCTGTAAAGGTGCTGTGGGGAAGGATTGCTGAAAAATAAAATTATCAGGTATGAAACTTTGGCAAAAAGATAAGGCGTCACTGAAGGAAGTGGAAGTGTTTACGGTTGGCAGAGACAGGGAAATGGATATGTACCTTGCTGCCTGGGATGTGGTGGGGTCCTTAGCACATGTACAGATGCTGGAGTCTGTGGGATTATTAACCAAAGAAGAACTTGGCAGTATTGAAAAAGGCCTGAAAGATATTTATGCGGATATAAAGGCCGGGAATTTTCGCCTGCAGGATGATGTGGAAGATATTCATTCACAGGTGGAGCTGCTGCTTACACAAAAATTAGGTGATGCCGGTAAAAAAATCCATAGCGCCCGCAGCCGTAATGACCAGGTGCTGGTGGACATAAAGCTTTTTTTGAGGGATGAGCTGGAGCAACTGGTTACATCCATAGTTCCCTTCTTTGATTTGCTGCAACTGCAGAGCGAAAAATATAAAAATCACCTGCTGCCAGGGTATACGCATCTGCAACTGGCCATGCCGTCTTCCTTTGGATTGTGGTTTGGCGCTTATGCGGAAAGCCTGGTGGATGATGTAGTGATGCTGAGGGCAGCCTATACAGTTGTTAATAAAAACCCGCTGGGCTCAGCCGCCGGTTATGGCTCATCGTTTCCGGTTAACCGTTCTCTCACCACCTCACTGATGGGCTTTGAAGACATGAACTATAATGTAGTGTATGCGCAAATGGGCAGGGGAAAAGCCGAGCGGGTGGTGGCGCAGGCGCTGGCCAATGTAGCTGATACGCTGGCTAAGCTGAGCATGGATGCCTGTATGTACCTGAACCAGAATTTTGGATTTATCAGTTTTCCTGCCGAGCTGACAACGGGCAGCAGCATCATGCCCCATAAAAAAAACCCGGATGTGTTCGAGCTTATCCGCTCTCACTGCAACCGGGTAAAGGCTCTGCCTAATGAGATCACGATGATGACCACTAACCTGCCTTCGGGTTATCACCGGGATCTGCAACTGCTGAAAGAACATCTTTTCCCTGCATTTCAAACGTTGAAGGATTGTATGGATATGGCAGGCTTATTACTTTCACAAATCAGCGTAAAAGAAAGCATACTGAACGATGAGCAGTATAAATACCTGTTTAGTGTGGAAGAAGTAAATAAGCTGGTGCTGCAGGGTGTTCCCTTCCGCGATGCTTACAAGCAGGTGGGCTTGCAGATTGAAGCCGGCGGGTTTACATACGACACAGCTATCCGGCATACACATGAAGGCAGCATTGGCAACCTGTGTACCGGTGAGATAAAGCAACGTATGCAGCAGCTTGTAAATAGTTTCCCGTTTAGTACCGTAAAGCAGGCAATAGACAGATTGACAGCATGAGCCTGGCAGTGTGGATAAAATACGGATAATGCATTTACAGTCATTACCGGCTTATAAACAATGTGTTAGCTGCTGCTGCCGCTTCCTTTTTATGCCAAAGCCGGCCTGCCTGTTTTGAAGGGCCTGATTTTAGCGGTGGTGAGGGAAAACTAAAATTTCTTATCATGGCTGATGTAACACTGACAGCGTATAATGTAAAAACAAAAGAAAAAAATGTACCTATCCAGGATGCTGTAATTACCAAAACGGCAAAGGGCGCCTATATGGCGCAGGGGCATGATGGCAAAGGCAATAAGCTCACGACACTGCTTGGCGCAGAAAAAGCTATGGCTGCCATAGAAGCCGGAGTGGCAAAGCAGGGATGGTGATAAACTTCTGTTTATAGCAAAAAATAAAGAGCCGGTCGCGACCGGCTCTTTATTTTACAGACCAAGCACCGTTTTCAGTTTTGCATAGCCGCTCCTGCTTACCGGCACGCGGATGCCTGAGCGGAGCAGGGCTACCTGGCTATCCTTTTCATAAGGATCAATGCGGGTGATCTGCTGAATGTTTATGATATAAGACCGGTGGCAGCGCACAAAATGATGCGTATCCAGTACCTGCTCAAAATGCCCCATTGTTTTATTTTTCAGGAAATACCCTTCCGGCGTATGGATCTTTACATAGTCGTCTGCAGCTTCCAGGTATAAAATATCGTGAGCAGGGATAATTTTTATTTTACTTCCGTTTTTCACCACCACACGCTGGCTCTGTATGGGAGATTGTGATGCGGTTTCCAGCAGCTCGCGGGTTTGCTTTTCTGCAGTTGCAGATTGCTTATGCTCCGTCCACCGGGCGATGGCCCTGTCAAATCTTTCCTGGTTAAATGGCTTCAGCAGGTAATCAATGGCATGCGCTTCAAAAGCCCGGATAGCATACTCATCAAAGGCTGTTGTAAAAATGATGCCGGGAGGATGCTCCAGTAACTCCAGCATTTCAAACCCGTTGATCTTTGGCATTTGAATGTCGAGGAAAATAAGATCGGGCTGGTGCTGCTGAATGGCTTTCACTCCTTCAAATCCATCACCGCACTCTGCCACCACTTCCAGTTGCGGATGCTTTTCGATGTATTCTTTCACAAGGCTGCGTGCCAGCACCTCATCGTCTATGATGATTATTTTGGTCATGCGTGGGTAGTTGTTTGCTGAGGTATTTTTACCTCGGTTGTAAAAATATTGTCTTTTGTATGCGTGGCCAGCAGGTCGTTCCTGGCAAACAGCAGGTAAAGCCTGCGCCGTACAGAAGAAAGGCCAAAGCCGGTGCCCTGCTGCGGTGATGATGTCTCCGGATCATAAGGGTTGCTGACCGATACAATGAGTTGCCGCTGTTCTATACGGGTTTGAATACGGATGATGGTTTCGCCAATGGTATCATAGAGGCCAAATTTGATCGCATTTTCAACAAGCGGCTGGAGTAGCAGCGCCGGGATCTTGGCAGGCAGGGCATCTTCTCCGTTATCAATGATGGTGGCGAGCCGGTTGCCGAAACGAACTTTTTCAATATCAAGATAGAGTTGCAGGTATTGCATTTCTTCCTGCAGGTTTACCCATTGTGTTTCTTCTTTTTTGATGGTGCCGCGGAGAAAATCAGAAAGTTGCTGTACCATTTTACGTGCTTCCTGTGGCCGGCTGCCAATGAGTGCATTGATAGAGTTGAGGCTGTTAAATAAAAAATGCGGCTGCAATTGCTGTCTTAATTTAAACAGCTCGGCTTCCCGGGCCAGCCTGTCAGCATCGGACTTGCGCAGTTCGTTGTTTTTTTGCTCCTGCCAGTTGTACCAGATGATAGCCGTGGTGGCCACGATGCCCAATACGAGAAACCCGATGCTACCGCGTATCACCAGTGACTTTCTGAGAAATCCCGGGTTAATATTATAATAGCTGATGGATATGCCAAGCAGCCATTGGGCGAGCAGCAGCCACAGTATCATAAATACGATGCACATCACCACCACATTCAGGTATTGATTCATGTCCGGCACATAAAACCGTATGCTGTGCATCACCAGCAGGCAGGTCAGGAGCAGCAGGCCATTATTGATAATGCTGTCAAGTATAGCAGACTGCAGGGGAAGATCATAAAAGCTGAGCAGCACCGCATGGTCTGTCATCAGCGCCAGCCAGGCAATGATGAAGATGAATAAAAACTTCCGGACCGAAAATGGTGATGATACAGCCATAGTTTATTAAGAGGAAACGTGGGGCATGGGTTGAGAACTCAGCCGCTGTATGGCAGTGGCCTTCTGATGCACGGCATAAACATAAGCATCGGCATTCTCCTTTTCTTCAATACGGGAATACAGCTCAACACCGTCAATCAGGCTGCTGAGCTGGTATATTTCACTGATATTGATAAAGCGCCATTGCACCAGTTGGTTTTGTGTATTAAAAAAGGACTCCTGCTCTTTCTGCCCCATTTCTATAGCTTTTGCCGTGGCCTCTTCCAGGCTGTCCCCTTCCACTAAGCGGAGCTGCTCATCAAACTGGGCGGTATGCTGCCCGTTTCCGCAAATAATACGAAAGACTAATTTAGCCAGGTACCAGTTCATTTGTTTTGATTTAGCTTTTACGATCCCTGCACCGGTGATGGCCCTTGCCGGCCATACTTTCCGGTGCTGCTGTGATCAATAACTTTTTATTTCCAAACCTCCGAATATCATGGTGCCTTTCAGGATGATGGTTTTATGCGCCGAATCAGTAAGCGGCCCAATCTTTCGCTTGTCGCTGATGCCGCCAAAAAGAGTAAATGCTTCTGATTTGATAGCCCAGTTGGAAGGGACCACAAGCGTGGCGCCACCAAAAAGGGCCGTTATTTCCAGCACCGCCGGCGCCTGCATATCGGCCTGTGTGAGATCAAGTTCCGACCCGCCGAATATGTTTATCATTTCACCGCCGCGAAAATTTTTTGACAGGATGATTTTCTTGGTGCCGCCGAATATGGATGTTGTGTCAATCACATCATCATCGCTGAAATGTGCCTGCGCTGAAGCAGTGGCAGCAGCCGTAGTATCAGTGGCAGGCCCTGTGCCTGGCTCCTCTTTTTTATCGCACTGAAATTGCATCCAGCCTTTTTTCCTGGACCGGAAAACAAAGAAGACGCCAAGTACAATTAAAGCAAGGGGCCAGATATGCTTGCGCAAATCCCCCATCAGGAAATAATCGTTTACCAGGAACAAGCCGCCGATGATAATCAGGATAAACCAGGCTCCATCCCTGAAGCTGTTGCGAAACCCGATAAAGAGGCCAATGCCTATCAGCAGCATTTGCCAGCTAAATATCCAGCGGGGGATATCCGCCCCCAGGCTTTTTGCCAGGGCTACGCCGCCTATCAGCAGCAGGAAAATACCTGTCCATATATGCCCTTCGCTTTGGGCATTTGCACGCCGCCTTTCCCGCCTGCTCTCACGGTCATAATGCTGGTTACCTGTATGCTCGCTCATTTTATTTTTTTTGTAAAACTATGTAAGCAGGGCGCAGCCAGCAAGCGGGAAAAGTCTGTTGCCGGTAAAAAATCGGTAAACAGCGGATACCGGGCGGTGGATGATGAAAAAGCCTGCTTGCCGGGGGTGTAAGCCTGCCGTAGCCCTAACAAAAGTTTCTTTACCTTTCTGCATTAAAATTATCAATGCGCATGAAGAATATTATTGCCCTTTTGCTTCCGCTATGCTGCCTGCAGGCTGATGCACAAAAAGACAGTAAAAAATGGGATGTATCAAACCCGGAAGGGCCTTATAAAGAAGTATCCTTTTCTGTGAAAGAGGGTACCTGGATGAACCTTGACATTTCACCGGATGGAAAAGAGATAGTTTTTGATCTGCTCGGAGATATTTACAGCATACCATCAACCGGCGGTGAGGCGAAGCTGCTGCGCGGCGGGCATGCTTTTGAAGTGCAGCCACGCTTCAGCCCTGATGGGAAAAGGATTTCCTTCACTTCTGATGCAGGTGGGGGAGATAATATATGGGTCATGGATCGCAATGGCGCTAATGCCAGGCAGGTGACAAAAGAAAGCTTTCGCCTGCTCAACAATGCCGTATGGACACCTGACGGCGAATACCTGGTGGCCCGTAAGCATTTTACTTCCGGCCGCTCACTGGGCGCCGGTGAAATGTGGCTATACCATATCAGCGGCGGTGGTGGCCTGCAGCTCACTGCCAGAAAGAATGATCAGCAGGATGTAAATGAGCCTTGCGTATCGCCGGATGGCCGCTATGTTTATTTTAGTGAAGATATGTACCCGGGCGGCTTTTTCCAGTACAACAAAGATCCCAACAACCAGATATTTGTTATCCGCCGCTTTGACCGGCAAAAAGGTACTATTGAGAACGTAACAGGCGGTGGTGGCGGCGCTGTGCGGCCACAGTTGTCGCATGATGGTAAGCTGCTTTCATTTGTAAAAAGAGTAAGGACAAAATCGGTGCTGTATATCCGTAACCTGGAAACGGGAGAGGAGTGGCCGGTATATGAAAACCTGAGCAAAGACCAGCAGGAATCATGGACCATATTTGGGATTTACACCGGCTATGCCTGGACACCCGATAATAAACATATTGTCATTTGGGCCAACGGTCAAATTATGAAAGTGGAAGTGAATGGGGTAAACAAAGCTGCCGCTATCCCCTTCACCTGCCAGGTAAAGCAGCGCATCTATGATGCAGTGCGCTTTCAGCAGGATATCAACCCGGAAACATTTAAAGTGAATGTGATCAGGCAGGCAACCACTTCCCCCGATGGAAAATGGCTGGTGTTTAGTGCAGTGGGTTATTTATGGAAAAAAGAATTGCCCAATGGTAAGCCACAACGCATTACCGATGAAAAAGATGCTGCCTATGCAAGTGCGGGATTTGAGTTTGACCCTTCTTTTGCTGCCGATGGCAAAAGCCTCATTTATATTACCTGGAGCGATGAGGGCAGCGGCGCTATTTACAAAGTAAACCTGCAGGGAAAGCCGCAGCCTGTAAAATTGACGAAGGAGAGGGGCATTTTCCGCACTCCTTCATTTTCCCCTGATGCAAAACAAATCGTTTACCGCAGGGAGGGAAGCAGCGATGCGCTGGGGCTGGCTTATACGCCGAAGCCGGGTATTTACATGGTGAATGCTGATGGCACAAACGAAACGCTGGTGACGGAAAGGGGCGGCACCCCCGTTTTTAATAAAGCAGGCGACCGGATTTTTTACCAGTCGGGCAGCCGGCTTTCCAGTTGTAAGCTGAATGGGGAAGACGACCGGCTGGTGCTGAAGAGCACTTATGGCAGCCAGTTTACCGTTTCGCCGGATGAAAAGTGGATAGCCTTTATTGATTTGCACAAAGCATATATCGCAGCTTACCCGCAAACCGGTAAAACCATTGATATCAGCGGCAGTACCGGTGA
>DAOLFO010000439.1:0-2173 GCA_035326305.1 Chitinophagaceae bacterium | reverse complement strand
GTCTCTTCCTGTGCGGAAATAAAACTGCAGGAAAGCGGCAAGGATGTCGACGGTACCGGTCAGCAGTCCGCTCAAAAGCACCAGCCGGGAAGATATATCGGGCATTTATTTGATAATTAATTTTCCTGCAACAGGATTGCAGGCTGGTATAAAGCTAAATAATTATCCCGGTAACATGGCCTGCATTTGCTGGATGATAATTTTCAAACCGGCATTTATAAGCCCCATTCTTCGCCACACATTCTTCACTTACTCATTACTGATCATTTCCTTACTTTAGCTCTCAAACATATTTTCCATGTCATCTTCGGGCTACTGGAACCAGCGCTGGCTGGAAGGGCAAACCGGCTGGGATATTGGCTATGCCAGTCCGGCAATAGTGGAGTACATGCGCCAGTATCCTGACAGGGCTGCTGCTATATTAATACCCGGTTGCGGCAATGCCTATGAGGCGAAGGCGCTGGCTGATATGGGCTTTACTAATATCACCCTCATTGATATCGCCCCGGCGCTGGTGGCTTCACTGCGGGAGCAACTAAAGGCAGAGCCGGGTATCCGCATCATCTGCGGCGATTTTTTTGAGCATGAAGGTTTATACGACCTGGTACTGGAACAAACTTTTTTCTGTGCCCTTGATCCGCAGTTGCGCAGCCGGTATGCGGCCCATATAGCTTCCCTGTTAAAGCCGCGGGGAAAACTGGCAGGCGTATTGTTTAACTGTGAGTTTGAAAAAGAAGGCCCGCCCTTTGGTGGTACAGAGCAGGAATACCGGGCATTATTTTCGCCCTTGTTTCGTATCGAAAAAATGGAGCCCTGCTATAACAGCATAGCACCAAGAATGGGGGCAGAATTGTTTATAAGATTGCAGTAGCTTTATTAAACATAGTACACCGTACATCATACATAGTACATTTTTAGCACCAAGCTCCTTATCTTCCAAACCGGTAATGGTTTGCCAGTTCATTCTTTTTACCGGCCATCAGATCGTTGATGATTTGCCTGCCCTGTATGGAAAACGTGATGCCATTGCCGCCAAAGCCAAGTACAAAATATGCGTTCCTGCATTCGGGAGATGACCCTATATAGGGAAGCCCGTCTTTGGTTGATCCAAATACGCCGCCCCAGCTAAAATCTTCTGTAAACGTAAGGCCTGGTATCAGGCGCTCTGCTTTCCTGGTCAATCGCCTGCTTTTTATCTCCTTCCTGCGTTGCTGGCCCGCCTGCACCAGCCTGTTACTGTCTTCACCACCCACCAGCAGCCTTCCATCGTCAGTTGTGCGCAGGTAGAGATAAGGATCATTCGTATCCCAGACCAGCGTATGCTTCAGGCTGGCAGGTACGGCAATGTTTTCTTCGCTCACGCAGGCATAGGTGTAAAACAGCTTCGCTATTTTTTCCTGCAGCATCTTAGTTGCTTCGTAGCCATTGCAGAAAATGATCTTATTGCAATGAACGGTATATCCTGCCGCTGTAGTGATACTGATTGTTCGTTGCCGGTAGCCGATATGCCGGATCGTTGTCTGGTCGTACACCTGCAGTCCTTTCTTTGTATTTCGGTTTATCAGCTCATGAGCCAGCCGGTAGGCATCCACACTGGCGGCGCTGTCTGAAAGAATGCCGCCTTGACATTCCAGGCCGTATATGCCTGCAATGGTGCCGGCCTCTAACCATTGCACTCCCAGCTTATGCTTATTGCGTGCCAGGTATTCCTGGTATAATTCTTTTGCTGCCTTTTTGCTGTGTGCAATATAGAGCGATGATTTACGGGCAAAGCCGCAATCAATGCCGTAACGCTTAACCAGCTTTTCCAATTCGCCGATAGCAGCTATGCCTGCCCGGTAGCAGGCTGCAGCAGCAGGCTCCCCGATTTTAGCAGATAGCTTTATCAGCGGTTCGTCTATTTCGTATTGCAGCATGCTGGTAGTGGCCGATGTGCTGCCTGTGGCAATATCTCTTTTATCAAGAAGAATCACTTCATGCCCGTCTGCCACCAGCCTGTCGCTGATAAGGGCCCCGGTAATGCCGCCGCCCACTACTACCACTTCAGTCCGCATATCCTGTTGCAGCATGGGATAAGTGTAAAGCAATCCGTTTTTCAGCAACCAGAAAGATTCATAAGTGCGCAGGCGCATAAGCAATGCCCGAAACGTTAATCGCCAGTCGCTTCACTTCC
>DAOLFO010000091.1:0-10778 GCA_035326305.1 Chitinophagaceae bacterium | reverse complement strand
CCTGGAGCAGCAGTTTGAAAGGGAGGCCGCTGCCGAAGAGCTGGCCGACCGGCTGGAAATGGACCTGGAAGAGTTGTCTGCTTCGCTCAATATCGCATCCCGCCACGTAAGCATGGATACGCCCATTTCCGAAGGGGAAGACGGCACCCTGCTGGATATACTGGAAAACCCCAATGCGGAAAAAACCGATATGGAGCTGGAGCATATTCAGTCGCTCAAAACGGAGATTGACCGCTCCCTGAAAACGCTTACCGAAAGGCAAAAAGAGGTTATCTGCTATTTCTTCGGCATCGGGGTGGACCATCCCATGAGCCTGGAAGATATTGGCGAAAAATTTAACCTGACCCGTGAGCGGGTGCGCCAGATCAAGGACAAAGCCATTACCAAGCTGCGCACCACCAACCGCTGCAGGCAGTTGCGGGTATACCTGGGCCAGTAATTTTCTTTACACTTTTAAAATAAGCTATCGGAAAAAAAATTTACACTTCTGCGTTATCTTTGCCACCGGTTTTAAAATGAATGTAGCTTCCCGTTACATTCATTTTTATTTTACCACCGTCCGGGTGGTTGTCATTTTGTAAAAAACGGAAGAGGACACACTATGTTCAACAACTTGCAGGAAAAGCTGGAAAGCGCCTTTAAAAACCTCAAAGGCCAGGGAAGGATCACCGAGCTCAATATCGCCTCTACGGTAAAGGAAATCCGGCGGGCGCTGGTGGATGCCGATGTGAACTATAAGATAGCTAAAGAGTTTACCGACAAAATAAAGGACAAAGCCGTTGGCGAAAAAGTGATCAATGCCATCAGCCCGGGCCAGTTGATGACAAAAATCGTGAAGGACGAGCTGGCGGAACTGATGGGCGGCAGCGAAGCCGCTTTTAATGCCAAAGGCAACCCCGCCGTGATACTGATTGCCGGCCTGCAGGGTAGCGGTAAAACCACTTTCAGCGGCAAGCTGGCCAATTACCTCAAATCAAAAAAAGGGCTCTCCCCTATGCTGGTGGCAGCCGATATTTACCGCCCGGCCGCCATGGAGCAGTTGCGGGTGCTGGGCGAGCAGATAGGCGTGGATGTGCACCTGGAGCCGGAAAATAAAGATGCGGTGGCCATTGCCCAAAATGCAGTAAAGGAAGCCCGCAGCAAAAACAAGAACGTACTGATCATAGATACTGCCGGCCGCCTGGCTGTGGACGAAGCCATGATGACGGAAGTGGCCAATATTAAAAATGCCGTAAACCCGCAGGAAATCCTGTTTGTGGTGGACTCCATGACGGGGCAGGATGCGGTAAATACAGCAAAATCTTTTAACGACCGCCTCAACTTCAGCGGGGTGGTGCTCACCAAGCTGGATGGCGATACCCGTGGCGGCGCTGCGCTTTCTATTAAGTATACGGTGAACAAGCCGCTCAAGTTCGTCAGCAGCGGGGAAAAGATGGACACGCTGGATGTGTTTTATCCCGAAAGGATGGCCCAGCGTATCCTTGGCATGGGCGATATCACCACCCTGGTGGAAAAAGCCCAGGCCCAGTTTGACGAAGAGCAGGCGAAAAAGCTGGAAAGCAAAATCCGGAAAAATAAGTTTGACTTTGCCGACTTCAAGGCCCAACTGGAGCAGATAAAGAAAATGGGCAACATGAAAGACCTGCTGGGCATGATACCCGGCATGGGCAGCAAAATCAAGGATCTGGATATCAATGACGATTCCTTTAAGGGTATTGAAGCCATGATCAACTCCATGACCCCCGAAGAGCGCAGTAATCCCGACCTGATAGACGGCAGCCGGCGCAAACGCATTGCCAAAGGAGCCGGCAAGGATATCAGTGAGGTAAACGCCTTTATGAAGCAGTTTGAACAAATGCGGGACATGATGAAGGGAATGAACAAGATGGGCATGTTTGGCAAAATGATGCCGGGGATGCGGCGGTAGCAATCCTCTCATCCTCATATATTACCGTCTGTTCCGGCTGCCCTGGCTGGCAGTAAATTATTCTGTCAATCAGTCAAAAAACTTTGGCTTTTCCCGCTCCCCGGCTTAACTTCGCACTTCGGTATCTACCGAACTTAACAATTATTGTTTAACGCTGTTAAATGTCTATTTAATGTCAGCAAAAATCCGACTGCAACGCCACGGGTCCAAAAAGAGACCCTTCTATTTCATTGTAGTGGCAGACTCCCGTGCACCCCGCGACGGGAAATTCATCCAGAAATTAGGTACTTACAATCCCCTGACCGTTCCGGCTACTATACAGCTTGACCGTCAGAAAGCCCTGGAATGGCTGAACAAAGGCGCTACGCCTACCGATACTGTTCGCCGTATCCTGAGCTTTAAAGGGGTGCTATACCTGAAGCACCTGCTTCGTGGTGTAAGCCTGGGCCTGTTTGATGACGCTACTGCAATGGAAAAATTCACTAAGTGGAGTGCTGAGCACGATGCGCAGGTGAAAAAACGCCAGGAAGAAGCTGCCCGCAACAGAAGAAACCGTCGCCCCATGCCAGGCCGCAGGCCTGAAAGAAAGGCGGAAGGTGAAAGCGGCACTGAAGGATAAATTCATCTGATATCCGGATAGGTACATCCTGAAAGTTTATGAAAGCGGTATGTTTACATGCCGCTTTTTTTTATTGCGGTTGGATAGGTGTGAGATGTTCAAGAGGTTCCACAAGTTTAAGGGGTTTAAGAAGTTTAAAAGGTTCAAGAAGTTCAGGAGTGCAAATAACTTATGAAACCTATGGAGCCTCTTAAACCTATGGAACTTTTGAAACCTGTGAAACCTCACTAATTATTAACTTGCTCCCGTATGGCTGAGTATTATAAAATCGGTAAAATCGTTGCCGCTGCGGGCCTCAAAGGAGAACTGCTGCTGAAGCATACGCTTGGAAAAAAAACATCGCTGAAAGGATTGACGACCCTCTTTACCGAAGACAGGAAAAACAGCTTTCTCCCCTGGTTTATCGAAAGTGCCCGCATCAAAAGCGAAGATGAAATCTATATCAAGTTGGAAAATATAGACTCCCGGGAATCAACCAGGCCAATGACACAAAAAGAAATATGGCTAACGGAAGCTGATTTTAAAAAATTTGCTGCTAAATCCGCTCCCGCCAATTTTCTCGGGTACCATATCATAGACCAGGGGAAAAACCTTGGCGCCATTCTCGAAGTAATTGAGCAACCGCACCAACTGCTCTGCCGGCTGGAAATAGAAGGGAAAGAAGTGCTGATACCCCTGCACGAAGACAGCCTGGAAAAAATTGACCAGCGGAAAAAACAGATTCTCGTATCGCTGCCGGATGGCCTGCTGGATATTTACCTGGAGTGAGCGGCTATTATTAATTAAAAATTAGAAAATTAGTAATTAATAATAGACATGCCTGCGCCGCTATTCATAAACCGTAAATCTTCATTCGTACATTCTACTTCGGCCCTTTCAAAAAATCCGCCAGCAGCTTCATCCGGTAATAGAGGTTGCTAAGCATGAGCGCTATGTTGTTCTTCACTTCCTTTACGCTGTTGCCATTCATCTTCTTAATATTCTTCAGCTCTTCTATTTTTTCGTCTATCTTATCCACCAGCTTTTCCGCATCCCAGCCGATATACTTTTTATTCCTGTCGTCAAAAACATGGTAGGGCTCAATAGCGCCGGCCTTCAATTTTTTAAACTTAAAATTATTTTTTATCGCTTCCTGTATCATGGCATTGCTCAGCATATCAATCATCACATCGGCAGATATGTTATTTAAAAAGCCATTATGAAAAATATTGAGATTATTCCGCAGTTCCCGTAATACCTGTTTTTTAATAACATCATTCGTCCTGCTCTCCTTGTTCAGAAAAGTAAGCAGGTCTTTCAGCGGGCCTATGCCGGATTTCAGCCATTCCAGTTGCATCAGCTAAAATAATCATTCAGCCCCAAAAGTAAAATGGCTATTTGCCGCATCAGGCTGCTGCCGGCTGCTTACCAGCGCCCAACTGCTTTAAGATGCGGTGCACCTGGATAAAATGCCGCTGCTCATGGGCTATCAGAAAGCGGAACGTATCGCCCAGCTTCAGCCGTATGAGCGGTGCAATAGACACAGGAATACGCAGTGCACCGATATTTTTGCCCCTGGCCTTCTCCAGCAACTGCAGCAAATGTTGCTGGTGCTGCAGAAACTCCTGCACCACCTCTTTTGCATCCGGCAGCGGGTCCGGGCGATAACCCTTCGGCGCTTTCATTTTGTTACGCACTTCACCGCCTGCCCCAGGCAGCATCATATTGGTAAAATAATTACCCAGCCAGCCGGGCTTGAATGTAACCCTCGCCGGCTTGTTTTTTTGCAGGCTCTTTTCCATTTCCCGGTGATAATAGCGGCTGTATGCATTCAGGTGCGTCAGCACCTGCGCCACACTCCAGCCACCCGGCGCCGGCTGCTGTAATAAGTGAGCAGGCTCATGGTGCATCAGCCTTTTACCCTGCACTATCAGGCTGCGCACGTCTTCCTGCAATTGCTCCAGCAGTTCATCTGCTTTCCAGCTTTTCATATCTTTTATTTTTTGCAAAGCTATTATGGCACTCCGGGCAAAATCTTGTGATTTGCCAAGATTTTCCGGTAAACGCTTCCTTATAGTTTTACAGTCCCCAGCAATTTGCTGAAAGTGGAAGCATCCACCCCAAGGTAGGATGCCAGGTATTTATGTGAAATCAGTTGCAGCACATGCGGGCTCCTGCGGAGCAGCGATCTGAATTTTTCCTCTGCGCTGAAGCATTGCAGTTCCATCTGCCGCAGCAGCACACCTTTTAATATAAAGCCGGTAAGGTGCAGGATCATTTTTTGTATTTCCGGGTATTGTTCCATCAGTTCTTCCATTTGCCTGTATGATGTGCGGAGCATCCGGCTTTGCGTCAGCGTTTCAAAGAAAAATAAAGAAGGGGTTTGCGTCAGGAAAGAATCGGCCACACCGGCAAAAGAAGGCGGATAAGTAAATACGATAGTGGCTTCTTTTTTATCATCCAGGAAAAAAGCCCGCTGCACACCTTCCAGCACAAAATATAAATACTTTTCCGTTTCGCCCGCAGCAGTCAGCACCGTTTTTCGCTTACAGCTTATGGGCTGCCATGCGGTGCATAAAGCATCCAGCGCTTCTGCCGGCAGAGGGTATGCTTTTACAATAAAATCACGCAATACATCCAGCTCATTCATCCAATAAAAATACTGCAAACAGGCGGTAGTTGACAGGCAGCTATCAAACATCTCACTTCGAACCTTACACCTTCAACCTTAAACTTTCAACCTTAGATTTTAAACCTCCCTACCTTTACACCGGTGAGCAATGCAAAGCCCTATATCGCCCATTTTGACCTGGATTCATTTTTTGTCTCGGTAGAAATAAAAAACAACCCGGCGCTGAAAGGAAAACCCGTAGCAGTAGGCGGCTATGAGCGGGGCGTAGTGGCAGCCTGCAGCTATGAAGCACGCAAATACGGCATCCACTCTGCCATGCCAATGAAGAAGGCGCTGCAGCTTTGCCCGCACCTGGTTGTGACCAGTGCCAGCCGTGGTGATTACAGCAAATATTCCCGCTGGGTAACGGAGATCATTGCTTCCAAAGTACCGCAGTTTGAAAAAGCAAGCATAGATGAATTTTATGTTGACCTTTCGGGAATGGATAAGTTTTTTGGTGTCAGCAAATATGCCCGTGAGCTGCGCCGGCATATTATTGATGAAACGGGGCTGCCTATCTCCTGCGGCCTTTCATCGGCAAGGTTTATCAGCAAGATGGCTACCAATGAAGCCAAGCCTAATGGCTTTTTAGAAGTGCTGCATGGTAAAGAAAAAGATTTTTTATGGCCGCTCGGCATTGAAAAAATAAATGGGGTGGGCCAGCAAACCGAACAAACATTAAAGAGCTTTGGCCTGTACACTATTGAGGATATTGCCCGCACGCCTGTTGAGATAATGAAGCAGTATGCAGGCAAATGGGGAGAATCATTATGGGAAAAATCACAGGGTATCGGCAGCGCTGTTATCCATACGGAATGGGAGCAAAAAAGCATGAGCCATGAAAATACTTTTGATACTGATTATACAGACATAAGCTTTTTGCATAAAGAGCTGGTGCGGCTGACAGAAAAAACAGCCTACTCCCTGCGGGAGGATGAAAAGCTGGCAGGATGCCTTACGGTCAAAATAAGGTATTCAGATTTTGAAACCACATCCCGGCAGGAAACGATTGACTATACAGCGCTGGATGATGTGCTCATTGCAAAAGCCAAAGACCTTTTCAATAAATCATACGAAAAAGGAAGGCCGGTAAGGCTGCTGGGTATCAGGTTTAGCCAGATGATACCTTTTTCGATGCAGATGAGCCTGTTTGACAAAAATGTAGAGAAGCTGAACCTCTATAAAGCGGTGGATGATATAAAAGACCGGTTTGGCAGCAAAGCCGTAACAAAAGCGGTAACCTCCGGGCAGGCCGAAGGCAACCATAAGCATACTACGCAGCATAACAAAAAGAAAGAAGCAAAATAAATTTTCGCTTTCTTAACTATACACCTGTTTCGATCACGGCCGCTGACCATATCTTATCATCGTAGCATTCCTGGGCTCCCCTTTGTGCCCCTTACACACTTTGCACAAAGTGGGTGGAATATAAATGCTCATCGGCGGGCCATACGTGGTAGTGGTGGTTACTTTTGATACGCCCCCGACAATAGTAGGCGTTATAGTGGTAGTATGACCGCTTACCAGGCCGCCCCCGGTAAGCGTGCCTCCCTGGGTGCCGCCTGTGCCGCCGCATTTATAGCAGGGCGGCGCCGCTTCATAGTAAGGCACCGGGATATAACCCCTTATTACACGATAGTAAGTATATTCATTAACAGGAGCAGCCTCCAGCATCAACCGATCACTGGCATTACGGCTTACTTCTGAAAAACGGGAATTAGTCCATATATAATCCCCCATTTGCAACTGGTTGCCCGGCAGGTACAGGCCTTTAGTATAAACGTCGTTTTGGTTGACAACTCCAATGGATGTTTCCGTATAAAGAATAATTTTTGTCTGCAATTGAGAACGCCTTGCCAGCGCAGCGTACAGCTCCTTATCTCTTTTTTTCTTTTCCTGTATACGTGCATAGCTGGCGGCGTCGGGCACTTTAGCTTCGTCTTCCAGCGTGAGCTGCCTGTAATCATCCGCCAGCAGGTATGGGTATTTGACGGAATAATACCTGTTGATACATTCTCTTTTCAGGTTAGGCTGCTCAGTGGCATAAGCAGCCTTCTTATACCATTCCGGATCTGTCGCATACAAGTCAGCAATCCTTCTTATCAGATCATACTGCCGTGAGTCTGCAGCTTTTTTAAACCACTCATCAGCCACAGGTTTGTTTTTTGCCACACCATCCCCATTAAAATACATACAGCCTAACTGTACCATGGCATAAAAATTTCCTTCGCCCGCAGCCTGCTCATACAAAGCCATCCCCTCTTTCCTCTTTCCTGCCTGCATAAGCTGCCAGCCTGAAAACAGCTCATTATCGCCCGGATAGGTTACTACCCGTTTGACACCCTGTTTGGTACGGCCATACTGATCAGCCGACACATCAGCCTCCTCACCGCCCCCGGTAAAAATCCCTGCTTTAAAAAATCCAAATACCGTTGGGTTATTTCCACCGGAATAAAAACCGGTGCCATCCGGTTTTCCATTTACAAATGCCCCGAAATAAACATTGCTGCCATTTTCTACAAACAGCCCATTGCCCGTATAGGCAGCATCTTTATCCCTGCCATCTTCTCCCACAAACCTTCCCGTGATAGTGCCTTTCATCAGCGAACGGTAATAGTAAAAAGGGTTATAGGTAATTGTCAGCTCCCTGTTCCGCTGCTGTGAATTGTACAAAGACCGCAGCAAGGATGTATCCGGCACAAATACTTCCATGGGCTGCAGCAGCTCATCATCTGCCCAAAAGCCCTTCTTTGTTTTTCCCCCGGAAACCAGCCTGCCTGCCCCAAACCTTTTGAAATTGGTAAAGCTGCCTTCATACACATCCCCGTTTGCATATACCGCTGCGCCTACCTCCGGCGTAAAAGAGCTGCTCACATACCCGTCAAAGGAGACAAAAGGTTGTGCATTCCTGTACCTGATGCTTACATACAATGGTGATCCGTAAAAAAATAATCCTTTACATGATTCCCAGGGCGATTCGCTGCCCTGGATATAAGACCCGTTGCCATTAGGATAAAAAAGGTTCACTGTATTGTCCCCAAAAGGATGGCCCAGGCTCAACTCACCGGTATACACGGGTATCATATCTTTTCCGGGCCTGTCATACTTCCAGTTTTCATCCGGCTTCCAGGGTGAGTTTTTTCTTTGCTTAGCCACCTTTACATAGCGGTAATAAGTTTGGCCGTTACAATTATTCCCATTATCGCTGAACCTGCCTTTTACCACCCAGTAATTAAGATGGGTAAAAGAATGCTCCGGCCCCGTACCGTAGCCGGAAGATGATACGGCAATAAAAGTACCCTCCCCATCATTACAGTTTCCTTCCGCACACCCCACATACAAATAATTGCTGGCTCCTGCCGTATTAAATATTTTATCGTTGATATCCCTGATAACCGGGTAGAGATCCTTCTTGTCTGTCCTGGTATTCACCACCACCGGGGCATCCTGGTAAATCCTGACATAATCAATTTCCACTTTCTTTTCGTTGGTCAGCAGGAAGCCAACATTAGTCGTCAGGTGGCCATCATACCGTACACCGCTTAACCATATATCATTAATATAAAAACTGGCCGATCCCTTGTAAAGCTGGATATCAATTTTATACTCCATTTCCCGCGCAGTTTTTTTAGGGCCCGTGCCGGAAGAGTAGCGGTAAAGAGAGCTGTATTTCCCATTGACGCAGCGAATAAACTCCGATCCGCCATCCGGGTACACAGAGAACCCATAGAAATTATTGGCGTCTTTTACATCCCATATCACGGTATAGGGTCCATTATCCTTTGTATTCAGCAGCTTTATTTTTGTCTCAATTTTGAAACGCTCTGCCGGGTTAATTTTTACAGGCAGGTTTGCCCACGTCAGATTATTCCCCGGGGTTTTCTTTTCATACACATATTTACCTTTTGTCACACTTACAGCGGCGTGCTCAGTCGTCCCTGTCCACCATTTATGATCATTGTTTTTAAAACTCTCCTCCCAGATAATGGTTTTCTGCGCCTGCATTACCACCCCGCTGAAAAACAGCCATACAAAAAAAATGATTTTCATACCGCTATATTTTGAATGCAAAAGAATAAACCTTTGAAAAGCAGGCCCGGCAACATACCATGCAGCTTTCCTGTTTCCCGTACAGCAGCAGCAGTTACATACCGATACCCTGCATTACCGGGTAATGTCCTGCTCACTCTTTTAACGCCACCTGCTTTACACCGGATACTTCTTTAAACAGGCGGATAAGATTGTCCCGGGAGTTTTTGTTATCGCTCAAAAAAATTGGAACATGAAACAGTTTTTTCCGTGCACCATCACGATACAGGTAAAAAACCCAAGCCTCACTCCGGTAGCCCCTTACCCTTTTCACCTCCACAGATGAATTTTCATTCAACTCTTCCTCCTCCTCCCAGGTGAAATAAAACATATTCACCCTCCGGGAAAACTGTCCGGGCGAAAACGACAACCGGTAAGGGTATCTTGCAAACAGCAACCACCCGGCAACACCAAGAAGCATAAAATAATATATGCCGAACCAGGGCTGCCCGGCCGCATCCCGGATAGCATCAGCAGAAAAGAACGCACACACTAAAATCAACCATGGCAGCACCCGCAGCAGGATAAACATCGTCAGGCTATATCTTTTTTTCAGCCGTAGCTGGTAGCTGTTTCCCGTTTGCTCCGCAATGCAATAAGGTATGTACTCC
Organism: Chitinophagaceae bacterium; assembly: GCA_035326305.1. Taxonomy (GTDB): domain Bacteria; phylum Bacteroidota; class Bacteroidia; order Chitinophagales; family Chitinophagaceae; genus DAOLFO01. The sequence goes on along the minus strand of DAOLFO010000091.1, from coordinate 882 downwards.
TCCTTCATCTTATTTGAAATAAAATCATTTACCTCTTTTTATTCGCCTGCTGCTTTTACATGGTTGCACTCATAATACCCTGCTTACAGGTCTTTAAAGACTTTCTTTAGCTCGCTCATTTGCTTTTCCCGCATTTTCTCACTTTTTATAAAAGTCGCCGGCGGGTCATCGCTAAATCTTACGCCATCACATTCAAAGCATACCAGCAGGTAGCGGGTTATTTTCCCTTGCTGGTAAAAATTAATACTATGCCGCGGTATAAAACATTTTGCAATATCATCCGTACCATTGGCCTTAATACGGCGTACCAGGGCAAGTATTTCCGGTTCAGCCTTATCCCGGCCAGGTTTATTCAGCCAAACCGTTTTTTCATTTTTTATATACCGGGCATACCTGCCTGCGGATAAAGTATCCTTCCACTTAGCGCCGTACCAGTTTTCTTCTATCAGGCTTCTGCTGATGGTTACGCTGTCATATACGTTTTGTGAATGTGCCAGTGTGGCTATGCAAACAGAGAAAAATATAAACACAATCCTGGTTAACATATCAATCAGTTTAATTGTCTAAAAAAGCATCAAACATTTCCTTTGTTTTCCTTCTGTCATCGCCGGTTTGCTTTTCCGCCAGCTTGTTCTTTAGCCGGTCCCTGACGGTTACACTTTTTGAAGCAGCCAGCAGGAATAAGTCTACTGCCAGCCGCAGCATGATAAGTATCACAGCTGCAGCCACTGTGCCACCCAGCAATATAAAGAACCCACCCAGCAATACAGTGAACTGCTGAATGAATATGCGCAGGTAGGGCTGAAAAAATAAAAGGCTGATAGTATACTGATGATATTTTTGGGGAAGGAAAAAGTTTTTTACTGCCAGCACAACATTCAT
>DAOLFO010000438.1:0-2180 GCA_035326305.1 Chitinophagaceae bacterium | reverse complement strand
CGGCCATACCGGCGCTTTATTACCAGCTATTACCTTACCGAGGGGCTGCGCATTACATTTGGCATTGCCCTACCGGCAGTGCTGCTCAATTATTTTGGTGAACTGCATACCGGCATTGCTATTTCACTTGGGGCAATGTGTGTTACCATTACTGATACTCCGGGCCCTATACATCACCGGAGAAATGCTATGCTCATTTGTGCGGTATGGGTGGCGCTGGTATCTGTGATGACTGCGTTGGCTGTGCCCTGGTACCTGCTTACCGGCGCCCTCATTACTATTTTCTGTTTCTTCAATTGTATGATTGGTGTCTTTGGCGGCAGGGCCAATTCTATTGGAGTGGCCAGCCTCGTTATCATGGTGCTGAGCCTTGACCACCAGCTTACAGATGCTGAAGTGGTATACCGGGGCCTTTATATCCTGGCCGGTGGCATATGGTATATGCTGCTGAGCCTGGCGCTTTACGGCATCAGGCCCTACAAGCTGGCACAGCAGGCAGTAGGGGAGCTGATAGGCGAAACAGCGGCTTACCTGCGCATACGGGCGGAGTATTACAGCAAAGATGCCGCTTATGACCAGGTGGGCAGCAGGCTGCGGGAGCAGCAGGTAGTGGTGGAAAAAAGTCAGCGCCAGGTAAGCGAACTGCTTTTTCGCAGCCGCAGACTGGTAAAGGAATCCACGCCAATCGGGCGCACGCTGGTGCTTATGTATGTAGATATATCCGACCTGTTTGAAAAATCCATGACGGCTTACCGGGACTATCAGCTTCTGCATCACGACTTTGATCAGTATGATATCCTGCCCCGTTTTCAGCATACTATTTTTAAGCTGGCAGCAGCGCTGGATGAAACGGGTATTGCCATACAGGCCAGCCGCCGTATGCTTCCTGATGATCACTTGCTGGCTGAGGTAGCAGAGCTGAAAAAAGAATTTCTGCTCTTTCGCAGCCAGTCGCTGAATGCGGAGCGGCTTGAAGGCTTTATCAGCCTGCGGCAGATACTTTCCAGTATGGAAGATATTGCGCAGCGCATACAGGTACTGCAGGGATACACCAACTATGACCTGGATAAATCCCGCGCCATTACTACCGAAACAGAAGCCGGCGCCCTGCAACTGGCGGAGCAGAAGCAGGTGAGCTGGAAAATTTTCCGCAGCAATCTTTCCTTTCGGTCTGATGTGTTCCGCCATGCCCTGCGGGTCAGCATAGCCACGCTTGCCGGCTATATCATTTCCCGGTACCTTGCCTTTGGGCACAGCTACTGGATATTACTCACCATTATTGTGATTCTGAAGCCTAACTACAGCCTCACCAAAAAAAGAAACTACGACAGGCTCATCGGCACCATTGCAGGAGCGCTGATAGGCCTGGGTATTTTATATTTTATAAAAAACGAACGGGCATTATTTGCCGTGCTGCTGTTTGCCATAGCGGGCACATATAGCTTTGTACGCAGCAATTACCGTATCGGAGTAGTGTTTATGACGGTATATGTGCTCCTGCTGTTTCATCTTATATATGGTGGTACCATGGAGACGATTATAGAAGACCGGATAGGGGATACGGCCATTGGATCAGCCATAGCTTTTGCAGCCAACCTGCTGATTATCCCTATGTGGGAAAAAGACAGGATATCATCTTATATGCTCACTGTATTGGATAAAGTCAGGCTGTACTTTGAGCATACCGCGGCGGCATTTGCCGGATCGCAGGAAAATGTGAAGCTTTCCCGCTCTTTGCGCAATGAGTTGTTTGTAGCGCTGGCTAACCTTTCTGATGCCTTTAACCGGATGATGAGCGAGCCGAGCTTTACCCGGGAAAATACTGATCAACTGCATCGTTTTGTTGTGCTGAACAACAGGCTGGCTTCACATATCGCAGCGCTGGCACAGTATGCGGGGCTCTATGCACCACCTGGTGATGCACCCGGGTTCCAGATACTCACACATAATATTACCCGGCGCCTGCAAAGGGCTGCTGGTATGCTTAGCCAGTCAGCGGATGCAATGCCGGCCCCGGATTTGCCAGATCCTTTTAATCAATACCTGTCAGCTTTGCTAAAAGCCAGGCAGGAAGAAATAAAAACAGGGCTGATGAATACGCCGGTGCAAAAAAAGTTGTCAGCGATAAAGCCGGTAGCCGATCAGTTTAATATGATATTTTCGATAGCCGGTGATATTGA
>DAOLFO010000090.1:0-10855 GCA_035326305.1 Chitinophagaceae bacterium | reverse complement strand
GCCCTGCGCCGCTGCTTTCAAAACGCTAAAAGCGTGAATATGCCCAAGGACCGGGTGGAAGCCGCCATCAAACGGGCACAGGGCAAGGAGATGGACAACTATGATGAAATACTGTATGAAGGATATGCCCCGCACGGAGTGGCAATACTGGTGGAAACGGCAACAGACAACCATGTGCGCACTGTAGCGAATGTAAAATCGCACTTTAACAAAGGTGGCGGCGCTATGGGCAACAGCGGCAGCGTAGCTTTTCAGTTTAAAAAAATGGGCGTATTCAAGCTGAAGCCGGAAGGGATGAATGCAGAAGACCTGGAACTGGAGCTGATTGACTTTGGCCTTGAAGAATTAGGTGAAGGCGCCGGCGAAAACGGCGAAGACATACTGGTGCTGCGGGTGGCGTTTCCTGATTTTGGCAATATGCAAAAAGCGCTGGAAGATAAAAATATCACTCCCATCAGCGCTGAACTGGAATGGATACCTGCTACCACCGTGCCTGTAACTGATGAGCAGGCTGAAGAGGTGAGTAAGCTGATTGAACGCTTAGAGCAGGATGAAGACGTACAGAAAGTGTTTCACAATATGGGATAAAAATATTTTGTATAAAGTAAAAGAGGCTGCTTTCATACGCAGCCTCTTTTTTTATGAACACTCCGTTACGGATTACCTGGCATCAATCATTTTAACCCTTACCGGGAAAAATTCAAGCTTCACGATCCTTGTATCATCATTACAGTTGTTATCAGTGCTGATATCATCTCCGCCGGTATCTCCCACAATATGAAAGAACTTCACAAGCGCTCCCTCTGTGGGGGGCACACGTACAACAGTGTTGCCATTGCTGGTGCTGCCTTTTACCAAATCGGCTGCTTCTTTTTTCTGGGATGCCGTAAGGCCAAACATCTTCAGCACAGCCAGCTCCATTGAAGTATTATCAAAAAAAGCCTTGGCCGCCTGTGTCACATCATGCCCCGGCACGATAAACTGGAAACCGCCGGGCGGGCTGATAAACTGGGTTCGGGATGCTTTATCAGAAATAATTTCCGTTATCTTTTTACCATAAGGTGCTTCGTATACTGTTTTTGTCCATTTGCCTTCGGTGGTGCTCCAGTCATGTACGGTTTCGGATGCAGAGAAAGAAATATCAGCCAGCAGGGAAGTGCCGCCGGTGCCGATACGCAGCTTCACTTCGCATTTAATGCGGGGGCCGTTGCCATTAAACTCCCGGTCGCCCCTTACCAGCTTTGAAGGGCAGAGCCATTCATCAATATTTTCTAAAGTAATGGTGCTTATCCCCTGTGCTGCCGCAGTAGGCTTCAGCTTTATTTTTATTTTATTCAATATGGCCACTGCACGTGTATCATCAGCACAGTTGTCATCATCACTGATATCGGGGCCATTTGTATCGCCGGTTATCTCCCAGCTTTTTACCACACCATCATTTTTATCCGTTACAGATGCTGCATTTACATTCAGCACTTTGCTAAGGCCGCCGGGTGTAAAGGAAAAAGTACCTGCCCTGGGAGCTACAAAGCTTAGTTCAGCAGCCTTACCGCTCATGAGCTCTGCAATGTAATAGCCCTTGGGCGCTTCATATAATATCTTCAGCACAGACCCTTTTGTCTCGCTGTTGTCACCGCCCTTGGTTTCTTTTGCCTCAAAATTAAGCAGGGCCAGCACGCTGTTACGGTTGAAGGTGATTTTCACACTTGCTTTGATGGCCGGGCCGCGGCCGGCAAAATCCCGGTCGCCGGCTATCAGCCTTTTCGGGCAAAGCGGGCCCAGCGGGTCGGGTGTAATCTCCACAATGGAATCACCCGGCTCCGGGGCAGTTGCCGTGGCAGAGAGCAGCGCCATATTCCAGGCGCCCTGGGCAAAAATTTGCATGGTAACCAACAGGCACAGGGCAGACGTGATTACTTTTTTCATACTGGTTTGATTTAATGTTTAATGGTCTTTGATGATGCGTATTTTTACAGCACATTTATCTTACTGCTGTCACTACATTTTTTGATTCCAGCTTTCCATTCCTGTAGGCTTCCATCTTCACAATACCAAATCCCGGCGCAAACCAGGTGGCCGTACTCATTTTAGCCTGCCCCTTCATCGCTTCCATCATCTTACGGGCACGCTCACTCATACCGGCAATATCCATTTCGGCTTCTACCGTATTGGTCACCTTAAAGCAGTCCCAGCTTCCGGCTGGTGTGGTTACTTTTTCTTTTCCTTCCACCTTCCTGTCTTTGTAGTAATACCTGATAGTTGATTTTCTGCCGTTCTTCTCTGACGACATGGTGCCGGTGGCATCAGGCAATACCTGCCCTTCTTCAAAGTGCAGCGGGTATTCTATCAGGCTTGACTCAAAGCTGGCATCCCCGTTTTTAGCCGCTGTGCGAAAAAGTGAAGCCACGTCAAAATAAATTTTTTCCCCATCGCATTTATAGCTGTAGTTAACCGCAGTAGTTTTTCCGCCACTTTTATCGGTGTCTTTCCCTTCCATGTAAGCAACGGTCATACTCCCTTCTTCCTTTACATCAAGTATCTTGGTTTCCTGTGAAGCTGTTTCGTTACCTGCACCGTCATAGCTTTTCGCTTCTATCACAGCTCCTTTTTTAAAGAATACAAGACTGTTGCAAGGGCCGGAAGCCTGTACCTCTTTGCCGGGTTGCGCAGCCGGCGCACTTACATTTTCCGCCTCACCGGTTTTCCTGCCGGCCGCATTGCAGGCTATAAAGGCAAGGCTGGCAATAATCCATTTTTTCATATATGGTTTTTATATGGTTATAAAATTTCGGGCTATCAATCTGTCCTCCGGTATTTATCCTTCATAAATTCAAAATATATAAAGCCAAACCGCTGGTACCAGTCCGGCTCACCAAATTCCCTTTCGCAGGCATCAATAGCCATCAATGCCCGGTTGAGCGCCTGCATCATATCAGTATACTTTTTATCGTACGTCTGTTTGAAATGACTGAATGTTTTAACAATATCGGCACGGGCATATTGCCATGACAGCCCTGTTACTGCATGAATGCCGCTGGCATTGTCGCCAAAAGCAATAGCTGCATCATTAAAGTTCTTTGTGTTGTTATAAATGCAGTTCATCCGGCCCAGTTGCCTCCGCACAAAGGCCAGGTCATTCACCGCTTTCGTATAGCACTCCCCGCAGGCAGCATTGCCCGCACAGGCAGACCGCATCATGGCCTGGCCGCTGGTATTAAAATCGGGTGCGCACTCTCCCCGGCTGAGCGCATCGGAAGCGGCGTACAGGTCATCTATGCTGCGCATGATGTCAAAAAAATCGTTTAACCCTTCCAGGGCAGCCTCTGTGCTTTCCTGGTCCTGTTCGCTGCGATCGTCATTTTGCTCTATCCGCTCCCGGGTTCCCTCACTGAATGGCACGGAAGGGTCGCCTCCCTGCGCATACATGCCTGGTGCGGATACAGCCAGCAGGATTAGCAGCAGTATAGTTTTCATACGTTTATTTTTTTCTTTTTAGTAAAAGGAATGCGATTACCGCAAGCAATACCAGTATAATGCCGGCAAGCAGGCCGTATTGCTGAAGAAAGCTTTTCTCTCCTGCACGGTCACTTTTTTCTTTGCCAGCCGGTGTGGCGCTGTCAGAAAATGGGCTGGACATCCCAATGTTCTTTGCCTCATCACCCACCCATGTAAGCAGGGTGTATATAGCCGGGGTCTGCTCAGCTATTACCATAATACCAAAATCGCCTTCCGTTTTAAATTTTGTATTCCATTGATGATTATTATCTGTCTCCCCTTCCCTTTCTGCATCGTTCCAGTTATTCTTACACAGCTTTACCCTTACCGGCTTTCCTGATTTGCCGGTGTGCAGGCTGAAGTAGGCCGGAGAATACATACTTAACCCCTGCATGAAGAAATACATGGTATCCTTTACCTGCGTTACACTGGTGATATTGATCCTCCCTTTCCGTTTTTCATCTTCTTTTTTATAATCCACAAGAAGCAATTCTGTGGGATTGATCTTGTCATCCAAAGTAAAAGGCTGCGCAGGCGATACCAGCCCGGCCAGCAGGCCTGCTGCCAGCAGCATACCTGTGATTGTGATCCTGTTTCTGCTCATACGCTGTCTTTAAACAAATGAGGAATACGTGATGCCAAAGCTATATTGCCGCTTAACCCTGATCAACTACATCATGATGTAGCGGGCATATGCAGAATTAAAAAAGCCTGGCAGGAAAGCCAGGCCAGGATCGGACAGGGAAATATTTTTTATACCAGCTTATCCCGTATGGCACGGGATACTGCTTCTGTAGCAGAGTGCACATGCAGCTTGTCGTATATTTTTTTGATATGAAACCGCACGGTATCAATGCTAATCTTCAGTTCTGCTGCAATCATTTTGTAGCTATAGCCATTCACCAGGTACTGAAGGATAGCAACCTCCTTTTGGCTGAGATTACTTTTTTCCTGCTCCGGGCTTTTAGCCGGGGGTACCATGGTCAGCACTTTTCTTGCTACGGAGCCTGTCATAGGTGCGCCACCCGCCATCACCATACGGATGGCCGGCGCTATTTCTTCCGTAGCATACCGCTTAAGGATATAACCGGAAGCACCGGCGCATATAGCGTTAAAAATATTTTCGTTGTCGTCAAAAACAGTCAGCATAACCACCGGCAGCTCTTTACTAACCTGCCTGATTTTCTTTACCGCATCCACGCCGTTAACCACAGGCATATCAATATCCATCAACACTACATCCGGCTGTAGTTCTTTTATATCTGTTACCACCGTCTCCGCATTGGACAGCAGGGCAGCCAGTTCCATATCCGGCTCAGCAGCTATCAGCAGCGCCATGCTGTCACGCAGCACTTCACTGTCATCATATATCATTATCCGGATAGCCATTTTTAAAATTAGTATTATCAAAAACAATCCCCGCCCACATTATCATGTAGCAAAGGGAACAGACAAAACCAGCTCAGTGCCCTGTCCCCTGGCTGCCGATACAGAAAGGCTTCCGCCAAGCGCAGCCGCACGTGCCTGCATATTTTTGAGCCCGTTTGAAGAGTTTTCTTTGAGTGTGCCGAATCCCCGGCCATTATCAGCTATTGATAAGTGCAGCATATCTCCATCCTTATCCAGCCTGATGTCCACCGCAGAGGCAGCCGCATGCCTGGCAATGTTATTAACAGCCTCTTTGAAAATCAAAAAGAAATCCCGGCGCTGCTGCATGCTCAGCGAGTGAGTGAGCAGGGCTTCATCAATGTGAATGGACGTCTGGATATTTTGCGGTTCCAGCGATTGCGCAATATACTCCCGCATCCGCACCACCATGTTTTCCAGCTTATCATTCTCCGGTTTCACGGCCCACACTATATCACTCATTCCCTGCTGGGCAGCCGCCGACTGCTCTGTGATCTTTTGCAGAAAATCGGAAGCCTTTTGCTGATCCTGCCGCAGGCTTTTACCGGATACTTCAGATAAAATTTTTATACTGGTAAGGGTAGACCCTATCTCATCATGCAGGTCTTTAGCAATATGGCTCCTTACCTGCAGCAGGCTTTGCTGTTCCCTGATCTTTTGCTTAAGCTGGTAGCGGTTAAATAGTACCAGCCCCAATATGCCCAGCAGTGCAATTCCTGCTAAAATAAAATTGCGGGTCAGCCGGCTGTTCTTCAGTTGCCTGCTCTGCAATTGCTTTTCCTGCTCTGCCAGTTGCAATTGCTGCTCCTTGTTGCGGGCCATCAGGCTTTGCTTTTCCAGTTGTTCCTCCTGCTGGCTGATGCGCATTTCCTGCAATTGCCTTGCTCTCGAAAGCAGCTCTATTTCATCTTCATTTTTCTGCGCTTCCAGCAGGTTGCCGGCTATCAGCGCCTCCTGCTTTTCAATCTGCAATTGCTGTATCTGTTGCTCAGCAGTAAGATGTGCTATCTCATTGTCTTTTTTCTCCGTTTCATACCGGGTGCGTATTTCTTCTATTTTCCCAAGAGCGCTCTTTTCGGCAATACTGTCTTTATAAACAATAAATTTTTTATAATGATCCAATGCCCTGCGGTGATCCTGCCGCAAGGCATAGAAATTACTAAGCTTTTCATGCGCATTGGCTATATTTTCCGGGTTACCAAGCGAAGCAGCCAGTTGCAGGGCTTTTAAGTAATAGCTCACTGCAGCCACAGAGTCGTTGGTGGCGCTTGCTGTATTGCCTGCTGCCACGTACAGGCGGGACAGCATCTGCTTATTATCCGCTTCTTCAAAAATGCGGATAGCTTTTGCCTGCCATTGCAGCGTGGTGGAAAAATCTTTTGTACGGCTGTAATAAGCAGAAATGCCGGAATAAGCGCTGGCCTGCAGCCGGGGGTTGTTAAGGGCATCCGCATATGCCACTCCTTTTTGCAGGTGCTGAAGGGCCAGCGGAAAAGAATCTTTAATAATATAGAGCTGGCCTATATTCACATTCGTAATTACCAGCCCGGGCATATCATTTATCTTTTCCCGCAGGACAATACTTTTTTTCTGGAACTGTATAGCATCATCTGTACGCCCCATCAGGTAGTATATGGATGAGATATTACTATATGTTTCACCCATGCCTTTTTCACCCCTGTTCGCCTCATACAGTTTCAACGCACGGAAAAACCAGTCCATCGCCCGGTCTTTATCCCCGGTGGAAAGAAACACGGAACCAAGATTGCTAAACACTTCAGCTGTTTTAACAGACTGCCGTTTTTCAAGGCCATAATGCAATGCATACTGCAGGTACTGCTCTGCCTCCTTTGCCTTACCGTTTTCTATCCGGCACACTCCCATCCGGTTATATACATTGATCAGCAGCGCAGTATCTTTCATTGCTATGGCCAGTGGCAGCAGCAGGGAATCATTAGCATTTATTTCCCTATATTTTCCCTGCTGCAGCCATATTTCAGCCAGGCCGTCATACCCCCGGGCTTCTCCATACCGGTAGCCCTTTTGACGGGAAACCTGTATTGCCTGGTGAAAAAAGCTTAGGGCAGAATCAGCATGGTTGTTGCTGAAAAAGGTATGTGCACTGGCAAGCAAATCATCCACCTGCGTATAAGCCGGTGATTTTTGCTGACTGCAGGGGGAAAGGTAAAGTAATAAACCGGTAAAGAACAGGCAGCCATGTTTCCGCAGCAGGATCAGTGCTTTCATAAAAGGCTATTGAGACTGTTATGAAAGTACAACAATTAAATGAGAAGTGGAAGAAGGGCCTGCTGCCGTATTAATGCGTACAAAGTATTCCGTGCTTTATAAGTAAGTTTGCATCAATGAATCAAGGTCATCCGGTCATCCTGTTTGATGGTGTGTGTAACCTGTGTAACAGCAGTGTGCAGTTTGTGATACGCCGGGACAAAAAAGGCAGCTTCCGTTTTGCTTCGCTGCAGGGCCGGAGCGGTCAGCAGTACCTGCAGCAGTATCATTTACCTGTGGATGACTTTAATTCTTTTGTGCTGATAGAAAACAACAGGGCCTATACCCGGTCTACGGCTGCCCTGCGGGTAGCCCGGCGGCTGGGTGGCGGCTGGAAACTGCTGTATGGTTTTATCGTCATTCCCCGTTTTATCAGGGATGCCGTGTATAACCTGGTTGCAAAAAACCGCTATCGCTGGTTTGGTAAAAAAGAGGCCTGCATGATCCCCTCGCCGGAACTCAAAGCCCGCTTTCTGGATTAGAGGTAAATTTCCCCCTGCATATAAAAAGCACACTCACCTGCCATACTTACCCGTTCCCCTTTCTGCTCCACCCACAGGTGCCCTCCGCGGCGTGATAGCTGACGGGCTTCCATTTTATTTTTTCCCAGTTTACTGCTCCAGAAAGGTATTAATTGCGAATGAGCGGAACCGGTTACCGGATCTTCATCCACACCATAAGTTGGTGCAAAAAAGCGGGATACAAAATCAACTTCCCTGCCCGGAGCAGTAATGATGATTTTATACCCGGTTTTCTTTATCAGTGTAAAATCAGGTGCTGCTTCCCGCACATCTTCTTCCGCATTCAGCTCCACCAGCAGGTCACGGTGCTCATACACCCCGGTTATTTCCTTTACTCCTAATGCTTCTTTTAAATTATCCGGGTACTGCTCTTTCCTTTCCGGCATCCAGGAAGGGAAATCAAGCGCCGCCCGGAAAGTTTGCCCGGCTCCTGATATTTTTTTCACCTGCAGCGGCCCGCTGGCAGAATGAAAAGTAATACCAGTGCCTTTTATATTTTTTATTTCCAGTAACACATAAGCGCTGGCCAGCGTGGCATGCCCGCAGAGATTAATTTCTTTTTCCGGGGTGAACCAACGGATTTCGTAGCCGCTTTCCTTTGGCACAAAGAAAACGGTCTCCGCCAGGTTATTTTCCATAGCAATCTGCTGCATCAGCTTTTCATCTATCCAGCGCTCCAGCGGGATCACCGCCGCGGGGTTACCTTTAAACACGCTGCCGGCAAATGCATCTACCTGGTAAATAGTCAGCTTCATTTTTGTTGCTTTTGAAGATAAAAACGGGGCAGCGACCAGTTGAACCTGACCGCTAATACCCTGGTGGTAAAAATAAGCACGATGGACAGTATCCTTGCCAGGTTAGCATCTACCCGTAAGTAATCCAGCAGGAAATAAAAAAGCCCGCCGGCCACACAGGCCATGGCATAAATTTCTCTGCGGAAAAGCAGTGGCACATTGTTCAGCAATACATCCCTTATCACTCCGCCAAAGCAGGCAGTGATGGTCCCGATGGCAATACATATCCCCATACTGAAATCCTTTTCTATCGCCAGCTCCAGCCCGATAAGTGTAAACAATCCAAGCCCCATGGCATCAAAGAGGAAAAGAGCTTTGGAAAGCTGGCGGATATACTGGCTGAAGATCATCGTAGTCACTGCCGAGGCAAATATGACAATTGTGGCTGTTTCATTGCGCAGCCAGGCCACCGGCAGGTTGCCAATAAGCACGTCCCGCAGGGTACCGCCGCCAATGGCAGTTACAAATGCCAGCACGAGCACGCCAAACGGATCTAAACGTTTTTCAATGGCAGAAAATGCTCCGGCTACTGCAAAGGCAAAGGTGCCGAGAATATCAATGACGGTGAGAAAATGTGTGGGCATAGCGCTATAATATGCCTGCAAAACTAAAAACAAAGTATATACAATTATGAAAATGTACAGAGGCTTGGATAAATAAAGCATAGAATTACACCTGAAGTACAAATAAAGCACCTGCATACCAGGTTATTTACAGATTAAATGGCTAACCCAAAGCAGCCCTCAAACGATTACGCCGGACACATTCCGTACACATAACTGTATTATAATATCCGCCTGGGGAGCAGGTATGGTTAAGCCAAAGCATAATCAAAAGCCACATTAGGGCGCTTTCAAATTTTCAATAAACCATTCTCTCACTTGTTGTAAATCACAAAGGCCCTTCCTGTATCCTGGTAAATATTCTTATTTCATTACCCATCTGCGTACTACTAATGCAGCGGCCTGGAATAATTGCTTGTATAGGTCGCAAGCGATTGAATGGTATAGTTAGAGTATTCAACATTTTTAAAAGGCTTAAGTGATAATACCCATTTTTAAAGCTGAGACTTTGAAACGGGACTATTCCTCATTTTTTCTGACAGCAGGCTACCAGGAACAGCACATCAGTGTTGCCGTGTAACATTCGTCATGACAAAGTAAAATAACATGTCATATAATCGTCATATTGCTGGTGATGAGGCAAGCATTTCCTGATTATGAAAATCGTTTCCGTCCTGCGTCGGGAATTTTGCAGTTCTCAACCGTTTGTCATGAGTAGTTCTCCGCCTGATGTCATCATTGTTGCACTGGAAAAGATCAGCTATATAAGAAAATGGTATATGGCATACGGAAATGGTGGCCCGTAAAACTGGTCTCTGGGGAAAAACTGGCAATCAAGCAGCAGCGAAAACAATTATTGCCTGCAGCAGGTAGCGGGTAGTCAATAAATGAGCGCTCCTATGGTCGTTTTAAAAGAATAAGATCCACAAATAATATGAATAAGAAAAGTATCATCAGTTGTTTTATTTTATCGTTACTAACGGCAATGGCAACCGCACAGGCCATTACGGTAAAAGATGTACAGGGACGTACCGTACAACTCCGGCAGCCTGCCAAAAAAGTGTTGCTGGGAGAAGGGCGGGATATCATTACGTTGAATATCCTCGATGCGAACCCGGTAAGCCTTATTGCCGCCTGGCAGGATGATTTTAAAAAAACACTGGAGTACAAACATTACCAGAAAAAATTTCCTGCTATAGATAAGCTGCCCGTGGTAGGGAGCAATGCAGCAAGCTTCTCCGTAGAAAAAGCCATTGTGGCCAGGCCGGATGTGGCCATCTTTAGCGCCAACGGGCATGGCCCCGGCCCTGCTGCGAAGGAACAGATTGAGCAATTGGAAGCGGCAGGTATACCGGTTGTTTTCATTGATTTTAGAAAAGACCCTTTTAACAATACAGTACCCAGCATTCGCTTATTGGGACAAATCCTGGATCGCCGGCAAAAAGCAGAAGCTTTTATCCGGTTTTATGAAACAAGACGCAAGCGCATTGCGGATCGCATCGCCGCAAAGAAACCGGTGGCGCCTAAAGTGTTCATGGATATGAAAGCAGGCATGGCTGATAATGAATTTAACTCTCCCGGCAAAAGCAATCTCGGAAGTTTTATTGCCATGGCGGGTGGTAATAATATTGGTGCGGAAGTATTGCCCGGTGCTGTAGGCCAGTTGAACCGGGAATATATTATCAGCAAGCAACCGGATATCTATATCGCCACCGGCACAGATGTTTTCCGGGGCAGGGGTGTCGTGCTGGGGGCAGATGTAAAGGCGCAGGAAGTGATAAGCAGCATG
>DAOLFO010000437.1:0-2183 GCA_035326305.1 Chitinophagaceae bacterium | reverse complement strand
AGTGTTGCCCATTCCATTGGGGTCAATGCTTTTTCTTTTGATATGAAAAGCTCAGTCAGCTATAGCCTCAATTTGAATGGAACCATCAACAAAGATGCTGTTATCAGGCAGCGTACGGTGGATGAAAATGGTGTGCAGGTATCCATGCCGGTCAATACAAATGGAGTATGGAGAGGGTTTATCAGCGGAAATATCCGCAAGCAGTATAAGTTTAACAAAGACCTTCAGTCTTCTGTCAACCTGAATGTATTTGGCCAGTATAACCGCAACCTGGTGCTGCTGAATGCTAACCGCAGCAATGTGAACAACTTTACTTTTAACCCCGGGGTAAATGCCTCTTTAAACTGGAAAGATAAAATAGAAGTAACCCAGCGCTACAGCCCCTCCTGGTCAAAAAGCACATATGAGGAAGACATTTATCCGGGCCTGGAATTCTGGCGGCATACAGCTTCTACCGAGCTGGTGGTGCGCATGCCCAGGCGCATCGTGTGGGAAACCACCCTTGACTATACTTACAACCCGCAGGTAGCCGATGGCATGCAGAAAAATGTATACCGCTGGAATGCCGGGATAAATTTCCTCTTCCTGAAGCAGGATAAAGGGCAACTGAAGCTATCGGTATATGACCTGCTGAATCAAAACAACAATATATCCCGCAGCATCAGAGACAATTATATTCGTGATACGGAGACACTTGTTTTGCGCCGGTATTTCCTGCTGACATTTACTTATAACCTGCGTGATTTTAAAGCGGCGAAAGTGGGTGGCCGGAATAATTTCCTGTTTTTTTAAATTAAAACCGCTCAATAATACCCAATGCAAACAAAGCAAAATCATACTTAGCAGGGTCTTGCGGATCCAGTCGCCGCAGGTTGGCCGTCAGCTCTTCGGCGGCCAGCCAGTCTGTTTGCTTTCTTGTTAATAATTTAAACTGGCGGGCTACCCTTGCCACATGCAGGTCCAGCGGGCAAATAAGCCGGGCAGGTGCAATGTTTTTCCAGATGCCAAAGTCCACCCCGTTATCATCCTGCCGTACCATCCAGCGCAAAAACATATTAAGCCGCTTGCAGGCAGAGCCCCGCACTGGTGTGGCAATATGCTTGCGGGTGCGGGCAGGCGCATCGGGCAGGGAAAAGAAATAATCGTGAAAGCCGCTGAGCATTTGCCCCGCATCATCCCCGTGCCGGGTAAATGCTGTTTCCAGCGTATCCGACTGCTGGTAATGATGATGAAAAAAATTCACGAAGTACAGCAGGTCAGTGGCATTAAATGTCCTGTGCTTAAAAGAAAGCAGCCTTTCCAGCTTTTCCTTTTCCGGGTGCAGGCAAAACCGGTAGGGCTGCATATCCATCAACTGCATCAGTTCTTTTGACTTTTTAATAATGGCGGTACGGTTGCCCCAGGCCAGCATGGCAGCAAAAAAACCAGCAATCTCACGGTCTTGTTTTATGGAAAAAAGATGGGGTATGCTTACCGGGTCATCTGCTATAAAGGAAGGCTGATTATATAATTTTACTTTGTCATCAAGAAATGGCTTTAGGTCGTGGATATGCTTCATGCCGCAAAGTTATACGGCCTTCCACATTGGGAAGGCCGTATTCTCTCTCCGTTTTATGATGCTGATAGATATCTTATACAGGATTGCGTCCGCGTATTAACCTTAGCAATATGGCGATAATGGCAATGACCAGCAGAATATGAATGAGCTGACCGGCTGAAAAAACAAAAAATCCCAGCACCCAGCCTATCAATAGTATAATGGCTATCAGGTATAGCATAACAATGAGGTTTTAGGGATGAGCAAATATGGGTTGGCTTATATCCGCTATCAGTATCACGTTCATGGGTATACTTTGCAGATACAATGCCAAACTGTCCGCTTCCTGCTCATTTTTTTTATAAACTGCTGAAGGCGATGCCGATATTGTTCAAATTAGGCGCTTAGCCAATGGCCTGCTGCAGATCGGCTACCAGGTCTTCCGCATCTTCCACACCCACGCTCAGGCGTATCAGGGCATCTGTCAGCCCGTTTTTTATCCGTTCTTCCCGCGGTATGGAGGCATGGGTCATTGACGCCGGATGGTTTATTAATGACTCTACCCCACCGAGGCTTTCTGCCAGCGAAAACAGTTTTGTGGAAGAAAGTACACGTCTTGCATTTTCCACGCTGTCATCCTTCAGTT
>DAOLFO010000089.1:0-10922 GCA_035326305.1 Chitinophagaceae bacterium | reverse complement strand
GCTTTACTTCAAATACTATTTCCTGGATGCGCTGCGCAAGCCTTATGATAAGCAAAAGCTGATTGATGATTTTGAGGCCATCAGCAATTACCTCACCCATACGGAATATAAGTTTTTCATGTTCCGCGACTTCCAGAGCCGCAACATCATGGTGGACACCAACAACGATGTACATTTTATAGACTACCAGGGTGGCATGAAGGGCGCCCCGCAATATGATGTGGCTTCCATGCTATGGCAGGCCAGGGCCAACCTGCCCGATGAGTGGAAGGGGAAATTGCTGGATGACTATATGAACGCTTTTGAAAAGCTGATACCGGGAAAGCTTGACCGGGCTATTTTTAAAAGCCAGTACAATGGCTATGTGCTCATCCGCCTGCTGCAGGTACTGGGCGCATACGGCTTTCGCGGACTGTTTGAACGTAAAGCACAATTC
This sequence comes from Chitinophagaceae bacterium, assembly GCA_035326305.1. Lineage (GTDB taxonomy): Bacteria > Bacteroidota > Bacteroidia > Chitinophagales > Chitinophagaceae > DAOLFO01. The sequence goes on along the minus strand of DAOLFO010000089.1, from coordinate 10,486 downwards.
CTTACCAGCATCCCGCTGGCATTGAAAAACCTGAAAGAATTTTTTGAGCACCAGAGCATTGGCATAGTGGTGCCGGAGTTTAAAAAGGTACTAAACATCTGTGTGGATGAAGCGGTCATCCGGCAGTTTACTCCCACACAGGCAATGGAGGCGACACCATTGGTAGTAAAAATATGCAGCTTCTCCTACAAGCAGGAACTGCCGGCTGATGACAGCGGTAATGGCGGCGGATTTGTATTTGACTGCCGCGGCATTCTCAATCCCGGCCGTGTAGAAAGCATGAAAACCCGTACGGGGCGTGATAAGGAAGTGAAGGATTACCTGGAGCAGCAAACACGTATGCCGGAATTTCTGAACAGTGTGTTTGATATCGTGGATATCTCTGTAGAAGATTATATCAGGCGTGGCTTTGAAAGCCTCACCGTCAGCTTTGGATGCACAGGCGGCCAGCACCGCAGCGTGTATGCTGCTGATGCGCTGGCAAGGCACTTGCGCAATAAATTCAAAGTAAAGACTGAAGTAAAGCACCTGGTACAGGATGCAAAGAACTGGATAAATGCCACCGGCTCCTGAAGGGACTAAGCGCCTGTTTTCATTTTTTATAAATGCCGGCAGCATACTGCCAGACAAATGAAAGATTTTACCAGAAAGTATACACCATGAGCACAGCAAACCATAGTTCCCCTTCTGTGTCCCGGGGCATGATTTTCTCCGCCGGCCTCGGCACCCGCTTCAGGCCCTGGACAGATAAGCACCCCAAAGCACTGGCCCCGGTAAACGGGAAGCCGCTGCTGCAGCGGAATATTGAATACCTGCAGCAGTATGGCATCAATAATATCATTGTCAACGTGCATCATTTTGCAGAGCAGATCATCCAGGCGCTGGAAGAAAATGATGGATGGGGCAGCCGTGTTACCATCAGCGATGAAAGAGAGGAAGTGCTGGAGACAGGCGGCGGATTGCTGAAAGCAAAACAGCTCTTTGCGCCCGGTGAAAAATTTATCACCTGCAATGTGGATATACTTACTGACCTGGACATCAGCAGGCTGATCACTTTTCATGAGCAGCATCAGCCCCTTATTTCATTTGCTGTGACCAACCGCTCCACCTCCCGCTACCTGCTGCTGGATGAACGTCACCGGCTTTGCGGCTGGCGCAATACCAAAACAGGTGAAGAAAAAATTTCCATCCCCCTTTCAGAGGGAAGCACACAGCGGATAGAAAAAGCGTATAGTTGTGTGGTAGTGTTTGAATATGATATTTTCCGGCTGATGGAAGCGTACGGGTTTTCCGGTAAATTTTCATTGATTGACGTTTACCTGCGCCTCGCCGCCGATCACCAGATACTCGGTTACGACCATAGCGCTGACAAGCTGGTGGATGTGGGCAGGCCTGAAAGCGTGGCGGTGGCCGAAGCGCTTTTTCCCTGAATCCAAAATATTTTCCAATACTGTACGAACGGCAGGCCGGCAATGGCTATTTGCCGTATTTTACGCTCTTATAACACCTATACATTTTCCTATCATGATTAAAAAATTTACCGCCACCGCAATTGCCGCCCTGCTTGCCATATGCGCCCTGGCACAGTCAAAGTATAATGCGAAAGAAGCGTTTAACCCGCAGTTTTATCCTTATCCCGGTAATGAATTCAGGAGCGCCAGCGGAGAACCGGGCCCGCGCTACTGGCAAAACCGCGCCGACTATGTGATTAACGCCACGCTTGATACCGCCGCACATAAAGTAAGCGGACAGGCCGATATCACTTATACCAACAACAGCCCGGATGCGCTGAAATTTTTATGGCTGCAGCTGGATCAGAACATTTATAAAAAAGATTCCCGCGGTACCGCCGTTACTTCCGCCTCTGCGCTGGCAGGCGGCCGCTACAGCAATACCAGCTATACGGATGGCTACCAGCTAAAAAATATTTCGGTGGAAGCCGGTGGCAAAACATACAAGCCCCGCCATATTGTAAGCGATACCCGCCTGCAGGTATGGCTGCAGGATGCTATGAAGGCCGCAGGAAGTAAGGTCAAATTGTCTGTACAGTTTGAATTTGAAGTGCCGGAATATGGTACTGACCGCATGGGCCGCTTATCCACTGCCAATGGCTGGATATACTCCATGGCGCAATGGTTTCCGCGCATGTGCGTGTATGATGATATACAGGGCTGGAATGTGATGCCTTACATTGGCGCCGGTGAATTTTACCTGGAATATGGCGATGTGGAGTTCAGCATCACTGCTCCCTCCAATCTTGTCATTGTTGGCTCAGGTGAGTTACTGAACCCGCAGGATTGCTTCACGGCTGATCAGCAGAAAAAATATACCGAAGCAAAGAACAGCGATAAAACAGTGGTGATACGCAGTGCCAAAGATGTAACGGATAAAAATGCAGTGGTTAAAAAAACATCTTCCACCTGGAAATTTAAAATACAAAATACCCGTGATGTGGCATGGGCCGCCTCCCGTGCTTTTATTTTAGACGGGGCAAAGATCAACCTGCCTTCCGGCAAAAAATCGCTGGCGCTGAGCGTTTATCCTGTAGAAAGCACCAAAGATAAAGCGGGAAATGACTGGCGCCGCTCTACAGAAATGGTAAAAGGGTCCATTGAGCATTATTCTTCCAAATGGTTTGAATACCCTTATACTGCCGCAGTGAATGTAGCCAGCAATGTAGGCGGTATGGAATACCCCGGCATTGTTTTTTGCAGCTACCAGTCCAAAGGCCAGGATCTCTGGGGCGTAACAGATCATGAGTTTGGGCATATCTGGTTTCCGATGATCGTAGGCAGCAATGAAAGAAAATATGCGTGGATGGATGAAGGGTTTAACACCTTTCTGAATGATCTTTCTACCAAGGCTTTCAATAATGGTGAGTTCGCCGGGCACAGCTATTTTGATGATCCGAGTGCGCCTTTTATGGTAAAATATACTTTCGGCGATAAAATGGACGGCCTCTATACTATTCCCGATGCCATGCAGGAAATGAATGTGGGAATAGCGGCGTACATGAAGCCGGCCCAGATGCTGCATGCGCTGCGTGACCTGGTATTAGGCCCTGAACGTTTTGATGCAGCACTCAAAGAATATATTCAACGCTGGGCTTTTAAGCACCCTACGCCCTGGGATTTTTTTCACACTATGGAAAATGTAGCGGGTGAGGATCTGTCCTGGTTCTGGAGAGGATGGGTGCTCAATACCTGGAAAATTGATCAGACGGTAAGCCAGGTAAAATATGAAAAAAATATTCCGGCCAATGGTGCGCTGATCACCATTGAAAACCTGGAGCAGATGCCCATGCCCGTAACCGTACTGGTGAAAGAATCGAACGGTAAGCAGCACACCATTAACCTGCCGGTGGAGATATGGCAGAAAGGTGCCAGTTGGACATTTAAAGCACCCACCACCTCAGAGGTAACGGAAGTAACCCTTGATCCTGATAAAAAATTACCGGACTGGAACCGGGATAATAATAAATGGAAAAAAGGATTTTAATGAAAAGCCCGGCATCAGGCCGGGTTTTTTTATTGAGTAGTATTGACCCATAAAAACTTTCTCTTATTCCAAACCCGTATTATCTTTTTTAGCAGCGAATAAACCGGTGCTGTACTATTGCTTCACCGCATGCTCCTGCGCCAGTATGCGGCCTCTCTCCAGCGCCTTCTCAAAGCTGTCCGTTACATTGGCTTTGCCTATGGCAAATAAAAGACGGGCATCCTGCAATTCTTTTTTTACCTGCTCACTGTACACTTCACTAAGGATAATGCGGGTGCCTTTTTGCCGGGTTTCTTTATGTATTTCCTGCAGGGCTCTTATCCCGCTGGCATCAATGATCGGCACCTGGCTCATACGGATAATCAGCACAGGCGGGAGTTTGTCAATGATCTGCAGGGTGCGCTTAAACTTATGTGCAGCTCCGAAAAATAACGGACCTGTAATCTCAAATACATTCACCCCTTCCGGCATAGCTGTGATATCATTGTCCTCACTGGCAGGTTTAGTAAAAGGCCGTGCGCCGCTCACCTGTATTACCGACCGCATAAACAGTAGTATGGCCAGCAGCATCCCAATCTCAATAGCCACCGTCAGGTCTACCAGTACCGTAAGCAGGAATGTGGTCAGCAATACCATCATATCGCTGCGCGGGCCCCTGAGCAGGGATACAAAGGTTTTCCATTCACTCATATGATAGGCTACCACTACCAGTATTCCCGCCAGCGAAGCCAATGGTATCAATGCAGCCCATTTTCCTGCAAACAGCAGTATCAGGAAGAGTACCACGGCATGAACCATACCCGCCACCGGTGTGCGACCTCCGTTTTTAACATTGGTAGCTGTACGGGCTATAGCGCCGGTGGCCGGTATACCACCAAACAGCGAAGAGCAGATATTTGCAGCGCCTTGTGCCACCAGCTCTGTATTAGAACGGTGGTTGCCACCCGTCATCCCGTCGGCCACTACCGCCGACAACAATGATTCGATACCACCCAGCAGGGCGATGGTGAATGCCGGCTGTATCAGCTCCCGGATGGTGTCAAAACTGATATCCGGTATGGAAGGAGCGGGCAATGATGATGGCAGATCGCCAAAGCGGCCGCCAATCGTTTCTACCGGCAGCCCCAGCCAGGTAACAGCCGCTGTGGCCACTATGATGCTCATGAGCGATCCGGGTATCCACCGGTTAAGCTTAGTCCAGTATAAAGTAATAAGCACCGTACCGGCCGCTATAGCCACCGCATACCAGTTGATCTGCGCCAGGTGCGTGAAGTAAACCTGCCATTTGCCTATAAAATCAGCAGGCAGGTTGCCGGTATCAAGCCCAAAAAAATCTTTGATCTGCGATGAAAAAATAATTAGTGCAATGCCGCTGGTAAACCCGGCAATAAGCGGGTAGGGTATAAACTGGATAATAGTGCCCAGCCGCGCCACGCCCATCAGCACCAGCATAACCCCGGCCATAAAGGTGGCAATGATCAGCCCGCTGACATCATATTGCTGCACAATGCCATAGACAATAACAATAAAAGCGCCGGTAGGGCCGCCTATCTGCACACGGCTCCCGCCCAAAGCTGAAATGATAAAGCCGGCAATGACAGCCGTATACAATCCTTTTTCGGGAGAAACGCCTGAAGCAATAGCAAATGCAATAGCAAGCGGCAATGCCACAATGCCCACGATCAGGCCGGCCATTATATCCCGGCTCAGTTGATGGCGATCATAGGTCTTTAACGTATCCAGCAGCTTAGGGCGGAATGTCATATTTTGATCCAGAATTTCAGCAGTTCATTGTTCTCACTACTTACCACATGATAGCCGGGCGGCACTTCCCCTTCCAGGCTATGAAAAGTGACCAGCCGTGTACCGGCAGGCTTTTGATCCAGCAGGCGGTATAAATACCGGTTGTAGTAGTGATACAGCTCTTCGGAGTAGTCCACCTGCTCATCTATTTTTTCCGTACCGGGCAAATTCTCATAAAAAGAATTGTAGAAATAGAAATGATCAAAATCCCGGAAATCCAGTTGGGTAAAATTGCCCTGCAAAAAATGGGCATTGCGGAGCGACAGCAGGTTTTTCAACTGCTTTGCCTGGCTCACGAGGCTGCTGCGCTGCTCCACCCCATAAAAAGAAGCAGCAGGCTGGTAGTGCGCAGCCGCCAGGCAAAATTTTCCGGCGCCGCTGCCAATGTCCAGTATACGGGCGCCGTCTTCCACAGCCAGGAAAGCAGCCGACTGGCGGGCTATGTGCAAGGGTGTCCAGTGCCGGGCGGTCAGCTTGCGGATAAAAGCCGGGTAAAGCTGGTCAAACTGGTTATCGGATTGAAACAGCTTCGGATCTGCAGCAGCAGCCGTCGTATCACTTATCATACTTCGTTTTTCCATTCATCTGGTATTCGGTGGGCAATAGCAGGTCTTTGCGATCATAGGGCCTTGCGGGGGCAATGAGCGCAATCCAGCCCTGTGCCTGCGGCGATTGCAGCAATGACTCATACCTGCCTGATACAAGGTCTTCATTCATTTGCAGGATCTTCCCATCCACCGGCATACGGGCTTCCACTTCATAATCATTATAGCGTACAGTGGCAATCAGCTCCCCTTTTTGCGCCAGGCCGGGTGTGGTATGAAAATGAATGGCCTGTATTTCCCTGAAGCCTGTCAGCTTGAAAGCGCAAATGCCCGTATAGGCAATAGCGCCCCTGAAGTCAATCCACTCATGATCGGTGGTGTAGTACAGGTCTTTAGCAGTACTGCTTTTAATATTCATGCGGCAAAGTTACCCGGTGCGGGCTGGCATGGCGGTTAACCTTATCACTCTAAAAAGTGAGCTTTATCAATTTTTAATAAAGTAATTTTGCGCTGCCTGTATGAGTATCCGGGATATTTTTCCAATAGAGCAATGGGATTTTAAAACACAATCTGTTTTACAAAATCTTCCGCCATCGGATCTTGCATTGCTAACTGCCCATCAAACCTGGCAGGTGTATACAAAAGGTGAAGTCATTTTCCGCGAGGGAAGCCTGCCTTCCGGTATCTTTTTTATCACAGAGGGAAAAGTAAAGAAGTACAAACTGGATAAGGACGGCCGGGAGCAAATCATTTATGTGGCCAATACCGGTGAGCTGATCGGCTATCATGCGCTGCTGGCAGAGGATCGCTATCCCGACTCTGCTGCCGTTTTGGAAAAAAGTAAAATTGCTTTTATCCCAAAAGAAGATTTCTTAGATGTGCTGTCGCAGTCTGAAGTGCTGAGCCGCCGCCTGCTGAAAACATTAAGCCATGAATTTGCGGTGCTGGTCAACAGCCTTTCCCTCTTTGCCCAAAAGCCGGTACGGGAGCGGCTGGCGTTGCAGTTGGTGGTACTCCGTGAAAAATATAAAGAAAACTTCAGCACCGGAATGCCCGTTGAAATCAATATGAGCCGCAGCGACCTGGCCAGCCTTACCGGTACAGCCAGGGAAAATGTGGTAAGGGTGCTGAGTGAATTTAAAGAGAAAGGCATACTAAGCACACAGGGACGCAAGGTGATCATCCATGATGTAAAAAAACTGGTTGATATTGCCAATTACAAATAGGCCGGCAACGGCCTGCTGTATTAATCTTCTTCACAGGTACCTGCTTATTAACATAATACTTTCCTTACAGCTTCCCTGTTATATCCTTCCATGTCCGCTCTTCCAGCACGGTGCGTACCGGGGCATTGTCTGAAAGATGCCATTTTACCAGCCGTATGCACCCGTCAGCCAGTTCAAGCCCGGTTATATCCCCATCGGTAAAGCAGCAGCAGCCACTGTTGAAATACACAGGCCGCATGAGCAGGTAATCAACTGCCACTGCCGAAAACTCTTTCTCTCTTTTCCGTATCTCTGCACGCAGCTCAGCAACAGTTTCCTGCTGGTTATCCGCCATCGCTTTTTGCAGCTCTTTATACAGCCTTTCCAGGTGAGTAAGTGAGGCAAATACCGGCTGGTGGGTATGGCCGGTTACCAGTATGATGTTTTCCTTTTGCGAAGCCCATTCGTACATTATCTCGTTATGCAGGGTCTTTTTCTCCCCGTCGTAGGCAGCAGTATTGGGATTGATGCGCAGGTATGCCTGCAGGGGCGCCCAGATACGGGCTACAAAAAATTTGCTGAACCAGTTGCCATCGCTGCTGGCATCTCCCTGGTGGCCGTGCGTGCAGAAAATATGCAGGACATCATTACCGGTTTTCATCTCCAGCACGGCGCCTTCAAAGGCTTTGATTTCTTTTTTGTAAATATTTTTTAGCTGCCACCACGCAAAGGGATCATTGCCCCAGTACAGATCGTGGTTGCCAATAATCTTAATCAGCCTTTCATCCGTTACAAATTTTTGCTCTGCAGCAAATGCATGCTTATTATGTTTCTTAACGCTGCCCAGTGTGTTTTCCCATAGTTCCTCGCTATCGCCCAGGCTGATAAAAGAAAAGCCCTGGTGGTAATAAAAATCAAGCGCAGCCAGGTAATTGGGCTCAGCCGGCATAAAATCATCGGCGCCATTGCGGGCGCCTTTGTGCTGATCGGAAAAAATGATATAGCGGCCGGTGGTGGCGTCAAAAGAAATAAAAGGCCCTTTTCTCCCGGAATTTTCAAGAATATCTGCGTATAGTTTGTCAAGCGCCGGGAAAATCCGGTCACGCCGCGGCCGGGAGGCAAACTTCCCTGTGGCCCAGGCTATTGGTTTATATAATAAAAAACGCAGCAAACGGCGCATAAACTGGCATAGATAGTATTTATACGAATATGTTTATTTACTGATATCAAACATATACTTTTACTATCTATTTTTATTTTAATATGAAGAAATTAACTGCTGCCATTCTTTTCCTCCTTTTCGGAGGGAGCCTTATCTGCGCCCAGGAAATTACAGATTTATTTAGCGTGCCTGCTGATAAAGCCCGCAGGTATACCACTGCCGTAGCAGCTTATCAGCCGCTGGAAATTAAAGCAGAGCGCCTCGCATACCTGCGCCGGCAGCCGCTGGATAATATGACGCTTACCATTCCATCTGCTGAAAAATCACTCAGGCTCCGGCTCAAAAAAGCAACCATCACTTCAGGTGATTTTTCTGTGGTGGAAATATTGCCGGGCGGAGCCCAGCGCACTACTGCCTACAGCGGCGGCACTTTTTACCAGGGCAGCATCGAAGGAGATGCCAGCAGCTTTGCCACACTCAGCATCTTTGATGATCATGTGGCGGCTGTCATTGCAGATAAAGAAGGCAATATCGTATTAAGTTCCCTTGAAGGGGACAAAGGCCGGAAAACCGAATCTTATGTCCTGTACAGGGAAAATGACCTGCTGATAAAAAATCCGTTCAAATGCTATACAGAAGACGGCGATACCCGGCTTGAGGCGCCGGTATCCGGCAATAACCAATCGCTGCAGCATGGCAATGCGGCAAGGGGAAATATGACCGGTGAGCCGATTGATATTTACTTTGAATGTGCCTATGACCTTTACCAGAAAGCAGGAAATAATACAAACAGCCTTATTAACTATGTGCTTGGCTTTTTTAACAGTGTGCAATACCTCTATGCCGTGGAGGACATCCATGTGCAGGTATCGCAGATAAAAGTATGGACCACCCTGGACCCCTACAGCACTTATACCGAAACATTAGACATCCTGGAAAAATTCCGGGACAACATGAATGCTTCCGGCTTTAACGGTGATTTTGCCCACTTTATTTCTAACCGTTTTAACGGAGGAGGCATCGCCTACCGGTCTGCCGCACCCTGCAATTTAGAAAGGGGCTACCGCACCGGTGTGAGCATGATAAACACCTCCTACAGCAGCTTCCCCACCACTCCTTATTCCTGGACGATACAGGTTGTTACCCATGAGTTGGGACACAACTTTGGCTCCCACCATACCCAATGGTGCGGCTGGACGGGTGGTGCGCTGGACAACTGCTATGACACAGAGCCAACCACTACCGGGGGCACTCCCTGCCCGCCCGGGCCGGCACCGCAGAATGGCGGCACCATCATGAGCTATTGCCATCTCAGGGCTACGGGCATTAACTTTAATAATGGATTTGGCCAGCAGCCCGGCAACAGGATACGGGCAATAGTAGGCAGCTCCAACTGCTTTGCTGCCTGCAAAATGACCATCTCCCTGGCCATACAGGATGCTTCCTGCAACCAGAATAATGGCACTGCCACTGTAACGGCCACCAACAGCACAGGCGCCCTTACCTATCTCTGGAGCAACGGGCAAACAACCGCCACGCTCAGCGGTGCAGCCCCCGGCACTTATCACGTCACTGTGAGAGATGCAAGCGGCTGCCAGGTAATGGAAGATGTGGTGATAGGCAACAGCGGCCCCGAACTGGTGCTTGATATGAATACCCCCGCCACTGCGGGCTTCTGCGCCGGCGGATCGGTGATACTTTCCGTAACAAATAACCCGGCCTATACTTACCAATGGTCAAGAAACGGTACCCCTGTCAACGGTGCTACTGCTGCCAGCTACGAAGCTACCACTGCCGGCAATTACAGCGTAACGGCTGTCTCCGGTATTTGCTCGGCTACCAAAACGGTGCAGGTAGTGCAGGTGGCTGCTCCCACGGCTACTATCACTGCCGGATCGGCCACCACTTTCTGCGGAGGCGGCAGCGTAGTGCTGAATGCCAGTGCCGGAACCGGGTACAGCTACCAGTGGTACAGGAATAGCACTATCATAACAGGCGCTGTTGCCGACAGCTATACCGCCACTGAAAGCGGCAGCTATACCGTAAAAGTGAGCGCAGGCTCCGCCTGTGAAGTCACATCGGCGGCAACCGTAGTAACGGTAAACACCACACCGCTGGCTGCCATCACAGCAGGCGGGGCACTCACCTTTTGCTCGGGTGGTACACTCACCCTCACCGCCAGCAATGCCACCGGCTATACCCACCAATGGTATAATGGAGCCAGCCCGATAAACGGGGCCACTCAACCGGCACTGGACGTAACCGCCAGCGGC
>DAOLFO010000088.1:0-11193 GCA_035326305.1 Chitinophagaceae bacterium | reverse complement strand
AGTTCGTAAATCGCTATGCCAGTCTCCGGGATGCCTCCTGCGCCGGCATGACAAGGAGTCGAAAGAGGCTACAGTAAATCAGCAAATCAGAAATTACTACATCAGCAATCGTGAATTGTCAATCGGAGTGCCGTACATCATACATCGACATCCTGGCAACCTCGCCCTGCTTTGTCACGCTGAGCAAAGCGAAGCGACCCGGTGGGTACAATCAAAGGCCTGTTGCAACTGCCTTATATCGCCAGTTTTCGGGATGCCTCCTGCGTCGGCATGACAAGCGGCTGAAAGCAGGTGGCGGATGGCAGCTAACGGTCAACAGACCATAGCCGGTACGCTATTCGTACATCCTAAATTGAAATTCGTAAATCGCTATGCCGTACATCAAACACCATACATCGTACATAGCTTATACCGGTTCTACAAATTCAGCAAAGTGCTCAATAATATATCCCTGTTCTTCCTTCCGCCATTGCAGGCGGTATACGGCAGGTTTATTTTCTTTAGCTGAAAGCACATGCAGTGTCAGGCCGTCATCATAAGGCAGAAAATTTGTTTTGTCAAATATCCATGTTTCACCTGCGGCATGAACGATGCCGTCATAATCGGTAAATGGCTGTACGACCCTGTACTGCTTTCCGGTTGTTAATTTAAGTGGATTGCTCACCGTTGCTGGCCGGTTTTTTATTTATTAGCTTAAACCTTAGTGCGTATTTGTTTCTTGTCATTTGCTATCTGAAATTTAAACACTCATTTGTTATGCAAACCGTATTGCCTTTACCGGCTGTACATTACGTGCCAGCAGGGTGGGTATCATCAGCACCAGCAGGCATATCAGCAGTGTACCTGCCACTACCAGCGCTATCTGCCACCAGACTATTTTTACAGCAGCTTCAGTAAGGTAGTAGGCGTCTTCCTGCAGCTTGATAAAACCGGTTGCCTGCTGCAGGTACAGCACTCCCAGGCCCAGCGCCACGCCCAGCAATATACCGGTGATGGTGATGATAAGGGCATGGCGGAGAAAAATGACCTGTATCGTCCAGTTAGTAGCGCCCAGCGCTTTCAGCACACCGATCATTTTCACCCGCTCCAGCACCAGGATGATCAGGCAGGTAATCAGGTTGACGGCCGCCACAAAAACCATAGCGATGATGAGGAAATTGCGGGTGACATCCTGCATATTCAGCCAGTCAAAAATATTCGGGGCAATGTTGCGTACGCTTTGTGTATCCCAGGTAAGGGGAAACCCGTCCATTTCATACAGCTCCTGAGTTACAGCATCAATTTGCTGATAGTCCTGCAGGAATATTTCATAGCCGCCGGCTTCGGTGCTGTCCCAGCCGTTGAGCCGCTGCAGCAGCTTCAGGTCGCCTACGGCAAATGTGCGGTCGTATTCTTCAATGCCTGTTTTGTAAATGCCGCAAATCGTCAGCCGGTCGGGCCTCGGTGAGCCATCTGGCCGTGTAAAGTAGATCATTACCCGGTCATTTACTTTCAGGCTGAGCTGGCGGGCTGTATAGTCAGACAGCATGATCTCCCGGCTGTAGCTGCTGTCATTAAATTGTATAAAACGGCCTTCTTTAATAAACCGGCTGAAGTGGGCCGCATTATAATCGCGGGCTACTCCCTTTACCAGCACACCTTCTATTTCTTCCTTTGTTTTCAGGAAAGCGTACTTGGTGGCAAAAAGCGAAACGCTTTCCACCTGCGGATGGCGCCGCATGGCTTCAGCCAGCGTATCATCTTTCTCAATCGGTATTTCTTCGGCTATCAGCGCTTTGAAAGGCTGCTTTTCCTGCACACGGATATGCCCCCAGAAGCTGAATACTTTCTCACTTACTTTTTCCTGGAACCCGTTGGCAAAAGCCAGCGTGATAATCATCACGGCCACGCTGATCACCGTGGCGGCAACAGAAAGGCGGATAATGAAGCGGGAAAAAGAGCGCTGCTGGTTAAATGCGATGCGGTTTGCTATAAAGCCTGCAACCTTCAAGGTGATAGTTTTGTCTTTAGCAACAAAAATAAGGGATAGGCAATATTTATCCCCCGCTTTCCGTCTTTTTCACAATATTGCAATAGTAAAAACCAGGATGATGAAAAAAACAGCGCTTTTTTTGCTGCCACTCCTATTTGGTACGGCCCATGCCCGCCAGGCTGACAGGATAGTACAGCCTGCCATCCACTCGGTAAAGCTGTATAAGGCAGGGGATATATACAGCTTTCCTGTGATAGCGCTGAACAGCAGCCAGCAACTGGAGCTGCATTTTGACGATACGGATGGCGACATAAAGAATTATTATTACACTTTCCAGCTTTGTAATGCCGACTGGACACCTTCTAACCTGCTGCCGTTTGATTATATCAAAGGTTTTCAGAATACCCGCATCAATACCTACCGGCATTCTTCCATCTCCAATGTACGCTATACGCATTACCAGGCTATGATCCCGGAGCGCAATTCAGCGCCAATGCGCTCCGGCAATTACCTGCTCAAAGTATTTGTCAATAACGACACCACTAATTTATATTTTACCTGCCGCTTCCTGGTGGTGGATAATAAAGTATCTATTGCCGCCCAGCTCCGCCAGCCGTACAGCGCCCAGCTTTATCTCTCTGATCAGCGCATACAGGTGAATGTAAATACGGCGAATGCCCGTATCAATATCATGTCGCCGCAGGATCTGAAGCTGGTGGTGCTGCAAAACTATAGCTGGCCTGCTGCTGCTGCCACAGACCGGCCTACCATTTACCGCGGTAATTATTTTGAGTATAATGATGATGTTACCAGCTTTCCGTCGGGCAGGGAATGGCGATGGATTGACCTGCGCAGCATGCGCCTGATGAGTGAACGGATGGGCAAAATGCAGAGCACGGGCAACCGGGTGGACATATCTGTAAATACAGACGGCGAACGCAGGCAGCAGGTATACCTGTACTACCGCGACATCAACGGCCTGTATACGATTGAAAATACGGATGGCAACAATCCTTACTGGCAAAGCGATTATGCCTATGTGCACTTTACCTATGCGCCTCCCGGTGGAACGGCCTATGCCGGGAAAGATCTTTATCTCTATGGAGAGCTGACACAGTTTCGCCCGGATGAGCAATCGAAAATGGAGTTTAATGCGGAAAAGGGAGTGTATGAAAAAACATTGTTTCTCAAGCAGGGATATTATAATTATTCGTACATCACCTTAAATGCCGGCCAGCCTGCCGGCAATCGTTTTGCTTTTGAAAATACAGAAGGCAATTTTACCAATACCGAAAATCAGTATACCGTGCTTGTTTATTTCCGGCCGTTTGGCGGCAGGGCAGATGAGCTGATAGGGTATACCCAGTTGAACAGCGTGCTGCCGTAGGCGGGTGATTGACGACAGACCATAGTCCATGGACCATGGTCTGTCGTCAATGGTCTGTTTATTTTATTGTCAAAAGCGCTATATTTGCGGCGGCAGGTCTTACACGACCAGCTCCTGCTGAATCTCCCCAGGGCCGGAAGGCAGCAAGGATAAGTGGTTGTAGCGGTGCGATGTGAGTAGCCTGCCTTTTTTTATTTTCTATTGTGAGATTATAGATTTAAAATTTAGATGGACTCTGGCGAGTTGTTAAACAGGCTTAAGCAGTTTGCCTATCGGGTTGTAAAGCTGACCAAACACCTTCCGGATTTTCCGGAATCGCAGATAATAAGGGGGCAAATTCTCAGATCCTCCTTTTCTGCCGCAGCTAATTACAGATCTGCTTGTAGTGCATATTCAAAGAAGTCTTTTAGCGCCAAATTAGGAATATCATTAGAAGAACTGGACGAATCCGTTTTTTGGCTGGAAGTCATTGCCGACCTGGGCTTTTTTAAGCAAGAAGTGCTTGCTGGTTTGACGGATGAAGGAGGCCAGCTTTGCAGGATTATTGCTCAATCAATTATTACATCAAAGAAAAAACAATCTGCTACCTCGTAAATCTGCAGTTTTAAATTATAAATTTTAAATAAAATGAAGTTTTTTATTGATACAGCCAATCTTGCACAAATAAAAGAAGCAAATGAATTAGGTATACTGGATGGTGTGACCACCAATCCTTCGCTGATGGCCAAAGAAGGTATCAAAGGGCAGGAAGCCGTATTCCAGCATTACAAGACCATTTGCGAAATGGTGGACGGTGATATCAGCGCCGAAGTTATTGCCACCGATCTTGACGGAATAATAGAAGAAGGGAAAAGACTGGCGGCCATCCACCCCAATATCGTGGTGAAAGTGCCGATGATCAAAGACGGCATCAAGGCCATTAAATGGTTTACCGATAATGGTATCCGTACTAACTGTACGCTGGTGTTCTCTGCCGGGCAGGCTATCCTTGCCGCCAAGGCAGGCGCTACTTACCTGTCGCCGTTTATCGGCCGTATAGATGATACCAACTGGGATGGTATTGAGCTCATCAGCCAGGTGGCGCATATTTATTCCGTACAGGGATTTAAAACAGAAATACTGGCGGCGTCTGTGCGCAATGCCCTGCATATTGTAAAATGTGCAGAAGCCGGTGCGGATGTATGCACCTGCCCGCTGGACTCGATACTTGGCTTGCTGAAGCATCCGCTTACGGATATCGGCCTTGCCAAATTCCTGGAAGACGCAAAGAAAACAGCCTGATAAGTAACCAATACCAACTGCTTTACAAAAGCCCTTTCAATTCCGAAGGGGCTTTGTTTTTTGCATTACCGGCAATTTAATTACATTTAGGACAACACATTTTATATATGCGCAAGATTTTATTCTTTGCAGCCGCAGGCGCTATTGCCACGCTGCTCATCAACTGTACCGCTTCCCGCAAAGCGGGCAAAGCGAAGCCCGTTATTACTTATGCCTCTCAGGTACAGCCTGTGCTCCAGGCAAGCTGTGCTCCCTGCCACTTCCCGGATAAAGGCGGGCGAAAAAAAGCTTATGACAATATAGAAGTGGTAAAGCAGGATATTGATGAAATTATCCGGCGTATATCGCTGAGCCCTTCTGAGAAGGGCTTCATGCCGTTTAAAAATCCGAAGTTAAGTGACAGCACTATTGCGATATTCAGGCAATGGAAGGAAGACGGGCTGCAGTAGCAAGCATGATGGTATAATTTATTAAACCCTCTTTGCGGTAAAATTAATAACCGCAGCGTAAGTCAAGTTGACGCAAAGATGCGCAAAGGAACCAGCTTGAGTGCCAACTCTGTTTAATGGTGCAGTACGGAATGATGTAATTAAAAACGACTGCCCTGGTGCAGGAGCAGCCGTTTGCTGTTTTCCAGGCAATATTATCTGGCTGCAGTGGCGCCGGCCGGCGTAAATGCAATAGAGGTAAGCAATCTTCCTGCAGGCTGGTTGCTGCTCTGGTAATACAGCTTCAGGTTGCTGCCCTTCAGGTTAGCAGCAGGAATGACTTCCTTTACCGTGCAGGTCATTACATTCTTTGCATCGTTTGGCAGTCCCCATTTGCGTACAGTTTTATGCTGCTCATCTTTCAGCACCAGCATCCTGTCTTTACCCATATCGCCGCAGTGATAATAGTGGATGCGCAACACAGAGGAAGGTTTTGCCTGTGCTAATGAAAGCGTGGCCGGTTTGTTCAGGTCTTTTCCAAACCGCTGCATCACTACTTTATTGTCCAGGTATACTTCAAATCCTTCTCCGCCACGGGGCAGACTGAAAGCGGAGAGCAGGGTGCTGCCAACCAGCAGCACAATAGCGGTATGCATCAACCGCCGGCTATACTTCAGTGTCATAAAAAAATGTTTTAGTGTAAAAAATAATTGAACACTGAAAATTAGCGACGGCGGATATCTTTTCTGCTGCGCACTTGACAAAAGGGGAATAATGCTTGACATACGTCATAAATGGTAATCATTTACAATTCCCGGTCAGTATCTTTGGAGCATATACTACTGTCATGCGTTTTATCCTGTTTACACTGCTCTTTATCCCTGCATCATCCTTTTCCCAGCTAAGCTGGCAAAAAAAAGACAGCCTGTTTGGCCCATTGCCGGCATCCGTTCATGTTTATTATACAGCATCACAGCTTGATGGGAAGCCCTTCCGTGCCTGGTATGTGGAGGCTGACCTGCAGGACAGGGAGCTGATTTTTACAACAGATACTACCCTGCAGCGCAGAAAAACCCCGCAGGAGTTTTATGAACGCAATGACGGGGCGCTGGTAGTAATGAACACTACTTTTTTTTCCTTTGCCACCCAGCAAAACCTGAATGCCGTGATCACTGCAGGTAAAATGGTTGGGTACAATGTACACTCGCTGGCCGGCAGAGGTAAGGATACGCTTACTTACCGGCACCCGTTTACCAGCGCCATCGGCATCAGCAAGGGGCGCCAGGCGGATATAGCATGGCTGTATACCGACAGCAGCCGCAAATATCCTTATGCCATGCAGCGCCCGCTCGCATACCTGCATGATTCTGCTGCTGCATTTAATTTCAGGCGGGCAAAAAAATACCAGCGCAAAAAAGGGGAAAGCCGCTTCAAAAAATGGAAAATGCAAACGGCAGTAGGCGGGGGGCCTGTGCTGGTACAAAACGGGCAGGTGCTTATCACTAATAACGAAGAGCTGAAATTTGCCGGCAAAGCCATCAATGACAAGCATCCCCGCACAGCTATGGGCTACACGGCTGATGGCAGGCTGATACTGCTTGCGGTGGAAGGGCGCAACCCGGGAACAGCCGAAGGGGCAGACCTGGTGCAACTGGCAAATATGCTGAAGGATATCGGGTGTACTGAAGCGCTGAACCTGGATGGCGGCGGCAGCAGTTGCCTGCTTATCAACGGTAAAGAAACCATACGTCCTTCCGACGGGAAGCAGCGGCCGGTACCGGCTGTATGGGTTATCAGGCAAAAAAGATGAATGAAAGAGGCATTTTGTAAAAATCAGCATGGATTTTGACGTACCAGCCATTGCCCGAACAGGTACTGCTGTTTTATTCTGCTTATCTTTAGTGTATGCAAAAAACACTTTCTTTCCTTGTATTGCTCTGTAGCCTGGTAAGCTGTAACAGCGAAGGCGAAAACAATAGTACAGATGAGGATACATCTGCTGCAGAAACCATTGTACTGCCGGATGACCAGGTGGCCTGGCGTGCAGACTATGACACTGCTACCGGCGATATGATTTTGCGTAAGAGGGAAAGCGTGGTAATTAACGAAGAAGTAACCACGCCTGAAATAATCATTGAAGGGATTAATATCTCCTGGCCGGATATACAAATGGTGTATGAGAAGGTATCCGGCGATACTGTTTTTGTAAAAATACCCAACAGCCAGTACCTCACCCAGCAGATGGGCAGCTCAGGCCCTCCCGGTTATTTTGCATTAGCGACGTATTCACTTACAGAGCTGAAAGGTATACGGTATGTACGCTTTGATTTTGAAGAAGGTGACCATGCTATGCCGGGTACGTTCAGCCGGGACAATTTCCGGTCATTTATCAGGTAACCAGTTAAAATACCCTGTGCGGGGTATAGCGTCTCTTATTTCTGCATATTATTTTCACTAAAATAATATGCAATGAAAAAACTACTTTCCCTGGCCTTATTGATGACCGCAGGCGGAGCTGCCGCTTATACGCAAGACCTCAGCGGCCTGAAGGCCGGCAGTGTACTGACCTATGATGTAAAATCCGGCGGAACGGCGTATGAATTTATTGTTACCATCAAAAGTTTTGATAAAGACAAAGCCCCGGAATTTGAATGGAAAATGACGGAGCCTGTAAACAGGAACGGCAGTGTAAAGATAACTGCGGAGGCAATAGCGAGTTCCTATGCCTGGTTTAACTATTTCAGCGGCGGGGCCACCACACTTGATAAGGAAACTTCAGTATTTGTCAGCAGCCAACTGAAAGATGATATTGCTGCAGCCGAAAAAGGTGCAGGGCTGAAACAGGAGCTGCAGGTAAACGGTGCCTCACGTACGGGTGAAAACTTTTTTGTACGCAGCAAGAAAGAAGCGTTCAGCTACGCTTCCGGCGGCGAAAACCAGGCCCAGATGGATTGCATCCGTATTTGCAATGAAGACGATACAAAATGCGCCACCATCTCTACCGCCCCTGTACATAGTATCATCCTTTCTATGAGAATCGGCTTTGTCATTTCGCTAAGGGAAGTAAAATTTTAGTTCATCCGGTAGCCAATCAGTTTCCGTGCAGCAGGCAGTATATTGCCTGCTGTTTTGTTTGCACATAAGCCCGCGCAGGAAATGCTGGCAGTTGCCAACAGGGTTGGTAATCACACAGCACAGGGGCAGCCGGGGCTGTATAAAAGCGAAATATTCATCTTAGCTTTTCCAGCGATTGTATGATCCTGTCCGTTATTTCGTGCCCGGCAAGGGGCTCCGGCCGGAAAGGTTCGCCAATTACTTTTTCATACAGCTCAATATAGCGCCGGGAGATGGTATTTACCCATTCATCCGTCATTTCCGGTACGGTTTGCCCTTCTTTGCCCATGAAATTGTTAGTGATCAGCCATTCCCGTACAAACTCTTTGCTCAATTGTTTTTGGCGTTCGCCCCGTTGCTGTCTTTCTTCAAAACCATCTGCATAGAAGTAGCGGGAACTGTCCGGTGTGTGGATCTCATCCATAAGATAAATGACATCACCTATTTTCCCAAACTCATATTTGGTATCCACCAGTATCAGGCCACGGCGGGCGGCTATTTCTTTGCCGCGTTCAAACAGTTGCAGCGCATAGCGGCTCAGCGTTTCCCATTCATCAGCAGTAGCCAGTCCCTGGGCTATGATCTCTTCAGGGCTTATATCTTCATCATGCCCCTCGCTGGCTTTGGTGGAAGGAGTGATAATGGGCGAAGGGAAATAATCATTTTCCTTCATACCGCCGGGTAGTACAGCTCCGCAGAGTGAGCGCTTTCCCGACTGGTAAGTGCGCCAGGCATGGCCGGTCAGGTTGCCACGTACCACCATTTCTATTTTAAAGGGCTCACATTTTTTGCCGACAGATACGGCGGGTGCCGGCACGTCCAGCAGCCAGTTGGAGCATATATCCCCGGTGGCTTTCAGCATGTAAGCCGCAATCTGGTTCAGCACCTGCCCTTTGAAGGGGATAGGGCGGGGAAGTATCACATCAAAAGCGGAAATACGGTCAGAAGCGACCATCACCAGGATGTCACCCACAAAATATACATCCCTTACTTTACCACGATAAAAACCGGTTTGCCCGGGGAGCGATAATTGAAGCATGGCCGAAAGTACCACCGCCGGGAAATGTGGCCAAAACAGGCACCCTGAAAATTTCAACAAATTATCCTTTCTGCCTAAAAATTAAATTTTTAGATAAAGAAGCTAATTGTTATTTTTCCATTCAATTCCAAAACAAAAATTGCCATTATGAAGAAAAGCTACCGCTTTTTGGCAGCCACCATCATCGCCAGCCTGCTAACAACTATTTGTTTTTCCCAGTCTGTAATTGTATCCGGAAATGTGCGCAACAGCGCTACCGGCGAAGCACTGCCTGCTGTATCCATTGTAGTAAAAGAAACAGGGCAGGGCACCTACAGCAACTCTGACGGGAACTTCAGCCTGAGCGTGGCAAAGCTGCCGGTAACCCTTGTTTTTACTTCAGTAGGATACGATGTATTTGAGCAAACGGTAAGCAGTGTGGCTTCCAGCCTGGAAATACGCCTGCAGCCCGGCAGCACGCTGGGACAGGAGGTGGTGGTATCTGCTTCGCGTATGGCGGAAAGAAGCCTTGAATCCCCGGTGACTGTAGAGCGTATCAGCAGTGCGGCCATTCGCAATTCGGCGCAATCCAGCTACTACGATATGATCACTAATTTAAAGGGAGTGGATGTGGTTGCTTCGTCACTTACGTTTAAAACGCCAACTACCCGTGGCTTTAGCGGTAGTGGTAATACCCGCTTTAACCAGATTGTAGACGGAATGGATAACCAGGCTCCCGGGCTCAACTTTTCTGTAGGCGCTGTGCTTGGCTTGTCAGAGCTGGATGTGGACAATATTGAATTGCTGACCGGTGCATCTTCCGCCCTGTATGGCCCGGGAGGCATGACAGGCACATTGCTGATGAACAGCAAAAGCCCTTTTAAATACCAGGGACTTTCTTTCCAGATGAAAACCGGTATAATGAACCTTGGCAGGGGAGAACGTTCAGCTTCTCCCTATCACAACTGGGGAATACGGTTTGCCCATAAAGTATCAGATAAATTTGCCTTCAAGGTAAATGCAGAGCTGATACAGGCCAAAGACTGGCTGGCGGATGACTACAGAAACTATAAGCGCCTTGGATCCGATGGCAGCATTGTGGCCGGCACCCGTGATACCGATCCCAACTATGATGGCGTAAACTCATATGGAGATGAAACCTCAGTCAACCTCCGCAGCGTTTTAAACGGCCTTGCCGCACAGGTACCTTTCTGGGCATCTTATATCAGCACATTGCCACAGGAAATAATGGTATCCCGCACAGGGTATACCGAAAATGAAGCGGCAAACCCCAATACGCAAAACTTTAAGCTGGGAGGAGCCCTGCATTATAAGCTTTCCAATAAAACAGAAGCCATACTTGCCGGGCATTTTGGTACAGGAAACACGCTGTATACCGGGCTCGGCCGTTATTCGCTGCTGGCGCTCAAAATGGCACAGTACAAGCTGGAGCTGCGTTCGGAAGACTGGTTTGTACGTGCTTACACCACACAGGAAAATGCAGGTCAGTCTTACAACCTTGTAGCAACGGGCCAGTTATTTAATGAAGCATGGAAGCCCAGCATTACCCGTGATGCAAATGGTAATCCTACCCCGCAACCAACCGACTGGTATATACAATATGGATTTGCCTATATGAATGCAAAAATGGGGGGCATGGCTGATATAGACGCTCATAATGCTGCCCGTAAAGTGGCTGACCAGGGAAGGCCCGCAGCCGGTTCTGCGGGTTTCCGCAGCCTGTGGGATCAGGTGAGGGCCAGGCCAATTCCAAGCGGAGGCCTCTTTCTTGATAAAACGGATTTATGGATGACAGAAGGCCAGTATAACCTTACCAAAGCACTGAATAATGTAGCAGAGGTGCTGGTGGGTGCTAACTACAAGCAATATGTGCTGAACAGTGAAGGAACGCTCTTTGCTGATAAGCCGGGAGAGCCGATTAAGATTAATGAATACGGCGCTTACATCCAGGTGGCGAAAGAGGTAATCCCTG